>JASFUL010000599.1:0-3375 GCA_050050315.1 Gemmatimonadota bacterium | reverse complement strand
TCCGGGTCACGCAGGAGAGACACCTGATGGTGGGGGAGGGGTAGCGCGGCGGAGTCCGAACGAAGATCGACGATCCACGACGGAGCGATCATGAATCCGAAGGCGCTCGGCATCCACAGCAGGCTGGTCCACGGCACCTACCATCCCGACCCCACCGGAGCCGTCAACGTCCCGATCTACCAGACCTCGACCTTCGCCTTCCGCGACGCGGAGCACGGCTCGGACCTCTTCGCCGGTCGGGAGGACGGCTACATCTACACGCGTCTGGGAAACCCGACGATCCGGACGCTCGAAGACACCGTCGCCGACCTCGAGGGGGGCACCGGCGGCGTGGCCACCAGCTCGGGGCTCGGCGCCGTGAGCACGGTCTACATGGCGCTTCTCGACGGGGGCTCGCACATGGTGAGCACCGCTTCCGTGTACGGGCCGAGCCGGGGCCTGGTCGAGAAGCACTACGCCCGCTTCGGGGTCGAGGCGTCCTTCGTGGACACGACCGACCTGGACGTCCTGGAGTCGGCGATGCGCCCCGAGACGCGCCTCGTGTACGTGGAGACGCCGGCCAACCCGACCATGCAGGTGACCGACATCGCCGGCGCCGCTCGCATCGCCCACGATCACGGAAGCCTGCTCGTGGTCGACAACACCTTCGCCAGCCCCTACCTGCAGAACCCGCTGGAGCTGGGCGCGGACGTGGTGCTGCACTCCGTCACCAAGTTCATCAACGGCCACGCGGACGTGGTGGGCGGCATCCTGGTGGCGAAGGACCGGGAGGTGCTGGGCGCCCTGAGGGACGTGATGATCGCGAGCGGATGCAACATGGACCCCCACCAGGCGTTCCTGGTGATCCGGGGACTCAAGACCCTGGGGGTCCGGATCGAGCGGGCCCAGGAGAGCGCCCTCGCAATCGCCCGCTGGCTCGAGGGCCGTCCCGAGGTCGCCCGGGTCCGCTACATCGGCCTCCCCTCGCACCCCCAGCACGAGGTCGCCAAGCGGCAGATGCGGGGCTTCGGCTCGATGCTCGCCTTCGAGCTGGAGGGCGGTCTGCAGGCGGGGCGCGCCCTGATGGACCACGTCCGTCTGGCGACCCTCGCCGTGTCCCTCGGAGGCGTCGAGACCCTCATCGAGCACCCCGCGTCGATGACCCACGCCGCCATGTCCCGGGACGACCGGGAGGCCGCCGGATTCACCGACGGGCTGGTCCGCTACTCGGTGGGCATCGAGGACACCGACGACCTCCTCGCCGACCTGGAGCAGGCGCTGCAGGCGGTGGGGGAAGACGCCGAGCCGGTCGAGGCCATGGCTGGTCGCTGATCCTCTCGAAAGGCGGCGCGGTTCGACACCTCCCGGCGGTTCGGCCCCACGGTCCGTCCAGAGGCCGAGGGAGCCCGGTCTTGACAAATAATTCAAGCTTGATACATATGCGGTCCCCGGGGCTCCCCGGAACCATCGAGGCCTTCTGACGCGGAGGAGAGGGATACCATGTCGGATCGGATCATCGCAGTGGTGGGCGCGACGGGCGCCCAGGGCGGAGGGCTGGCCAGGGCCATCCTCGCCGATCCCGACGGCGGTTTCGCCGTCCGGGCGCTCACCCGTCGGCCCGACTCGGACGCGGCCCGAGCCCTCGCCGACCGCGGGGCCGAGATCGTGCGGGCCGATCTCGACGACGCCGGGAGCGTCCGGCGGGCCTTCGACGGCGCGTACGGGGCCTACTGCGTCACGAACTTCTGGGAGCACTTCTCGCCCGAAAAGGAACAGGCGCAGGCCCGGACCATGGCCGAGGCGGCCGCCGACGCCGGCGTCGAGCACGTGATCTGGTCGACGTTGGACGACACGCGGGAGCGGGTGCCCCTGGACGACGACCGCATGCCCACCCTCATGGGCGAGTACAAGGTCCCTCACTTCGACGCGAAGGGCGAGGCGGACCGGTACTTCCGGGAGGCGGGGGCCCCGACCACCTTCCTCCAAACCGTCTTCTACTGGGACAACCTGATCCACTTCGGCATGGGGCCCCGCCGGGGCGAGGACGGGGTGGCGCGGCTCGTCCTTCCCATGGGGGACAAGAAGCTCCCGAGCATCGCCGTCGAGGACATCGGCCGCTGCGCCTACGGCGTCTTCCAGGAGGGCACGGGCCTGGTCGGGCAGACCGTCGGCATCGCGGGAGGCCACCCCACCGGCGCACAGATGGCGGAGGGGCTCACCGAGGCGCTGGGCGAGGAGGTCGTCTACCAGGACGTCCCCCCCGACGTCTACCGGTCCTTCGGTTTCCCCGGGGCCGAGGACCTGGGCAACATGTTCCAGTTCAAGCAGGAGTTCGAGGAAGCGTACTGCGCGTCCCGCCCCGTGGATCGCTCCCGGGAGCTCAACCCGGCCCTGCAGAGCTTCGATGCCTGGGCACGGGCCAACGCGGACCGGATCGAGATCCAGGAGGGGGAGGGTTAGGGGGCGGTCTGGTCACCCCCGGCAGCCCTCCGTCACCGTCGGAGTCCCGAGCCGCGTCGTCACGAGGAGCGCACCGCCCACGTGGTCCGTGCCGTAACGCGTGGTCGCGTCGGGACCTCCCAGGCGGCGGATGGACTCGATCTCCCGGACCGGCAGGCGGCGCAGGTAGGCCACGTGGCCGACGCGGACCCCGTCCACGTAGACGACCGGCGCGTCCTTCCGTGGCGCCCGGGTCCCGAGCATCCGGGGTCGAATGAGACGGAGGGCGTCGTGGACGTCGTGCGCGCCCGTCGCCTGCAGCCTGGCTGCGTCGATGCGGTCCGACGCGGCGCGGGCCGTGGACCGACAGTGCCCGGTGGCCGTGGACGCGCACCCGACGAGGAGCAGTCCGACGATCGGCAGCAGGAGCCGTGCGAGACAAGGCATGCTGAGAGGCTCCGTGGCCTCCCGGCCGGCGGTCCCGCCGCCAACCGGGAAGCCGTAAGAGGGGAGGGGAGGGTCACGGCCTGGGAAGTGTGAGCTGGCCTTCCAGCTCGGGCTCCCACACGGCGTTCACGAGACATAGGGGATCGTCACAGACGACCGGGCCGGGAGCGAACGCGTAGGCGAGCCATCCGCCGGCGCCCTCGAAGCGGCCCGTCCCCCCGAGCACCGTCACGTCGAAGAAGCCGCCGTCCTCCGGGAGAAGGAACAGGAAGGAGTAGGTCCCCCATAGCGTGCTCCCGTCCGCGGCCTCGATCGCGAACTCGCCGTCCCCCAGGATATCCTCCAGCGCCACGGGGGGTGCGATATCGACGCTGCAGTGGTCGAGCTTCGTCACCACGAACCGTCCCAGGTGGCTCGCGGTCCCCTCACCCGTTCCGAGGGCAAGTCCCGGCCTACCGGGACACGCCGCGAGGGCCTCGTCGCTCTGATCCACGTTCCAGACGAAGGTCG
>JASFUL010000598.1:0-3376 GCA_050050315.1 Gemmatimonadota bacterium | reverse complement strand
GCCGGGCGCGCCATCGCCGACGTGCTCTTCGGCGCCTACAACCCCTCGGGGAAGCTCCCGGTGTCCTTTCCTCGGACGGTCGGCCAGGTCCCGGTCTACTACAACCACCTCGCCACGGGTCGCCCGGAGAACGTCGGGATGGTCTTCTGGTCCCACTACACCGACATGCCCAACGACCCCCTGTACGCCTTCGGCCACGGCCTGAGCTACACGACCTTCGCGTATTCCGACGTCACGGTCAGCAGCCCGGCGATGACGACCGACGGTGAGATCACGATCAGCGCGAACGTCCGCAACACCGGGTCGCGCGCCGGCACGGAGATCGCCCAGCTCTACGTGCGGGACCTCGTGGGAAGCCGCTCGCGGCCAGTGAAGGAGCTGAAGGGATTCCAGAAGGTGGTGCTGGCTCCCGGTGAGTCGAAGACGGTCCGGTTCACGCTCCGTGCCGGCGACCTCGCGTTCTTCACAGCGCGGAACGTACGGGAGGTCGAGCCGGGAGACTTCGTCGCCTTCGTCGGAGGCAGCTCGACGGAAGTGGAGGAGGTGGCGTTCACGGTGCGATGAGTCGGACGGGCTCCGCCCGGGTGGGGAGTCAGCCCAGGTACTGCTCCATCAGCGCGTAGAAGTTGGCCTCGTACCAGTCCACTCGTGCATCAGGAGCTGGTTGGAGAGCGCCTTCGTGTACCCCTCCCGGAGGTAGCGATGCGAGTCGGTCGGGCGCGTGCACGATCAGGCCGTAGCGGTAGGACTGGCCGGTCCAGAGGACGGGCGCTCGACCGATGGGACGAAGTAGCTCGAAAGGAGCGTCCTGACCGAAGGCAGGTGATTCTAACGGAAAGTGGGACGTGAACCGGGTTCCTGGTCCACGGCCATGGGCCTCCGGCCACCCGCCCCGGAGGCGCGCCTCGCCCCGTCCTTCACCGGGCCGACCAGGACCGTCCACACGAAGCCGTCCAACTCCCGCCACGCGCCCTCGAAGCGCGCCTCCCCCGGGCCGGCGACGTCCAACGCGGCCCAGCGTCCGGGCCTCGAGGGCCAGCCGACGCCCGTCACCTCGACACGACGGGTGTCCGACCTCAGGCCCTCCCCGAGTGCCTTGAGCGCCGACTCCTTCGCGCTCCAGAGCAGGTTCCGGATCACGTCGGGGCGGAGGTCGCTCCCCGCCATCCGTGCGCGTTCCGTCTCGGTGAAATAGGAGTCCACGAAGGCTTCGCTCCGGGGCTCCACGGCCTCGACGTCGCAGCCGACCTGGCCGGCGCCGCACCAAGCGGCTGCGAAGCCCAGGTCGCGGGAGTGGCTGAGCGAGACGCACGGAAGATCGGCGGCGCTCCGGCCGGCCACCCGGGCGGTCGGCCTGCCCTCCTCGTCGGCGAGGATCGCCACCTCCACGCCCTCGCCCAACGCCCGAGTCGCCGCCGTCTTCGCGACCCAGCGGCCCAGACGCCAGTCGCGGGCGCGCTTCTCGACACGGAGGCCGGCCAGCACCGCCCGTTCCGAAGGGGCGAGCCACGCCTCCCCGGCGGGCACCTCCGCGGCTCGCCCCGAGGCGAGATGTAGCCCCTCGGGGAGTGGATCCGGCGTCCGCCGCCTCACGCGCGGAGCAGCTCGAACGCGGCGGATTCCACCGTGCCGGGGAGCGCGATCGTCCGATACCCCCTGAGGCTGAGGATCAGGCGGCCCTCGGCGTCCGAAACGTCGACGTCGAAGGCCCCTCCACCACCGGGTTCGACCACGGCCGCGCTGTCGGGCTCTCCCTCGGCGGCCTGCGCCATCTCCAGCCGGTCGAACCCCGCGGGAAGCCCCAGTCGGGACTCCTCCGCGATCTCGAGGAGGCCCGCGGTCTGGAAGGCGAGCTCCACGAGCCGTGGCGCGGCCACCGTGGGTCGCTCCACCGGGATGTGGTTGCCCGGGAGGTCGCGGGCGAAGCGGGCGGCGAGCCCCTCGGAGCCCCGCCAGGCACCGTCCACGACCCGGTATGCGGGTCCGTGGAAGTACGTCCTGTAGATCGTGTCCCGATCGAGCTCGGCCCCGTCGGACGCCGGGATCGGTCGGTCGGGCACGCCGTCCGGCTCCCGGGTCGTGAGCCGCACGCTTCCCCTGAAGTGCTCGGTCACCTCGGGCTCGTCCCTGCCGACCAGCGTGCGCTCCCCGGTGAGCCTGCAGTAGGCCAGCACGTCCTCGCCGTCCGTTCCGTACTCGACCTGCACCGTCACGGTACGCGGCTCGTCCCGGAAGAACTTGAACGGGGCCTGGAAGGAGACGTCTTCCAGCGCGACCACCCGGTGGTCCGGGAAGGCGAGTCGCGCGGCCTCGGCCATCGCTTCCAGCCCCATCACGCCGGGCAGGACCGCCGTGCCGTCGATGCGGTGGTGGTCCAGGAAGGGCTGCCGGGCGGGGTCGAGCTCGGTCTCCACCACGAGACCGTCGTACAGCGAGGCGCACCGGATCCGCCCCACCATGGGGCCGGCCGCGTCGAGCGCGTCTTCGAGGAAGCCGGGAGCCAGCGTCGCGGCCTCCGAGTCCTCCTCCAGCATCCGGCCGAGGCTTCCGGCGATCACGGCCTCGCCCCGGGTGCCGGCCGTCAGCTCGCGTCGGACCACGGCGATGCCCGCCTCCGGGGCGAGCATGTCGATCCCCGCCTCCCTCATGATCGTCGGGATCGACCCGCGGGCGGCCATCCCGATGTTGCGCCACGCGGTCCAGTCCAGGGAGAGCGCCAGGGTCTCCGGTCGACTCCGCCGCATGGCCGAGACGGCCTTGCACAGCAGGTCGTTGGCCGACGAGTAGTCGGTCTGCCCCGCGTTGCCGAACCGCCCCGCGATCGAGCTGAAGGTGACGACCCGGTCCACCGGCAGGTCGCCCAGGGCGTTCACCAGGTTGTACCACCCCTCCACCTTCACGTCGAAGACGAGGGCGAACTCCTCCTCGGACTTGTCGGGCAGGGCCTTGCTGATCTCGAGACCGGCGGCGTGGAGGAGCGCGTCCACGCGCGGGTGGGCCGCGGCGATCTCGGCCGCGACCTCTGCGACCGCGTCGGCGTCCCGGAGGTCCAGGCTGCGGTAGCGGACGGTGCCACCGGCCTCGGTGACGGCTCGGATCGCCGAGGCCGCCGAGGCCGCTCGCTCCAGCCGTGCGAGCTCGCCCTCGACCTGGACGGGCGTGGCGCGCCGTCCCTCCGTGCGGAGGCGCTCGAAGAGGTCCCGCTTGAGCCCTTCGCGGTCCGACCCGAGCCGGGCGAGGTCGGGATCGTTCGGGTCGGGCTCGGGGGCCAGGTCGAGGAGCCAGAAGACGCCACCGTCCCGGGCCAGGTCCGTCACGATCGCCGAGACGATGCTGCCGGCGGCCCCGGTCACCACGTAGACGGCGTCCCGGGCCA
>JASFUL010000597.1:0-3398 GCA_050050315.1 Gemmatimonadota bacterium | reverse complement strand
CCGTGGAAGGGGGCGGAGACGTTTCAGCTTCCATAGAAAGCGATGTCAATAGGCGGACTCGTCCGTTCGCTCGATGATCGTGACATCGAACGTCCAGAGGGTTGCCCAGCCTCGGACGTTGGAGATGGAGACGGGGTGTAGGGCGGCTCCTTCGGAACCTGCTGTTCTCTGATCCTCTCAAGCGTTCGTGCTCTCCTCAGGAAGAGGGAACCAACCTTCCATCGGGGCCTCGAGGGCCATCGCTTCAGTCGGTTCTGCGAGGGGGCTTAGCCTGAAAATGGGGCCTCCGGTTCAGTGAGGAGCCCGGGGCCAAGATGAAACCAGATGCTCTCCCTCGATTCCGTTCGGCCAGAGAAGGCCGGCTCAGCAAGCCGAGATCGTCTGCCCCCCCAGGACGAGGCGTCAGGGCTCGGTGCCCGTGCCGACTAGTTCCGGCTGATAGACTTCCTCCTTCTTCCACATCGTCAGGACGATCGCAGCGATCTTCCGGGCGATCGTCAGCTTGGCCAGGTTCGGTTTCGTTCCGTTGGCGAGGAGCCGGTCGTAATGCACCCGCAGCGGGTTCGGCTCCGATTGATGCAGTGCGGTGATCGCAGCGCCCTTGAAGATGTCCTTGAGCAGCCTGTTGTGGTCCCGGTTGAGGCCGCGGGTCTGCTCCATCTCGGATCGTACCCAGCGTCCTCCGCGCTGAACCCAGTCCGAGCTACTGACGGTGACGATGGCGAAGCCACTGTACTTCCAGAGTTGCCGTTTGGTGCGAAACCGGTGGGGCGTCACGATCAGGCGCATCAGCTGAGCGACTCGCACCGGCCCGAATCCGGGCGCGGTCTTGAGCACTCGATAGATCGGATGCGTGCGGGCCTCGCCCACCATCTGGTCCTTCGCCTCTTGCTTCAGCTCTTCCAGCCCATGGAGTTGGGCCTGCAACAGCTCCACGGCCCATTCAGTGGCGGACGGGAGCTTCGTCAGAACCGGGCGGCTCCGCTCTCGGTCGTAGACGGCCGTGCCGGGGGTCTTCATGCCCCGGCCACGGCAGAAGCTCTTGATCCGGTTCTTCGTCCGCGTCACGTCCTTGCTGATCATGGTGTAGGCCCGGCCGAACTCGCGGAGCTCGGTGAAGCAACCCCGGTCCTTGAAGACCGTCCGGCCGAGCTTGCCGGTCCGGATCCTTTCGGAGAGCCCGTCCGCATCGATCCGGTCACTCTTCGAACCACGCCGTCGCTCTGGCTGCACCACCACGAACTCGGCCACGTGCGGCATCAGGACATCGGCGAGCCAGTTGCTCCACTCGCACTCCTCCACACACAGATGTAGGTTGCCTCCGAGTGTCTCGAGGTAGCGGGTCAGCGCCTGGCCATTCGTCTCGACAATGTCGCGGCGAATCACCTTCCCGCTGGCCTTTCGGACCGTGACCGAGCAGCTCTCGGCATGCACGTCCATTCCCACGTAGCGCTCCATGGCGGTCCTCCTTCGGTGCAGAGAAGACTTCTGGCCTGCAATCCGAAGGATTCGCTTCGCCGCGGGAGGCCGCCACCTCCCCCCCACGTCCGCTTCTCAAGCCTGGACGTGTCTTTCTATGATGCCCTGAAACGTCTCGCCCGGCGCGCGTCGCGGCGGTCGTCGGGGTTCAGGGCAACCACGTTCCCAGGAAGCGCATCACGTTCCCACCCATGACCATGGCGACCTGCCGGTCCGAGAGCCCCATCCCCAGGAGCGCCTCGGTGACCCGGGGCAGCCCGGCCGCGTCGATGGGCGTGGTGGTGGCCCCGTCGAAGTCGGAGCCGAGGGCGACGTGCTCGGGGCCCACGACCGAGATGGCGTGGACCAGGGCCGCGGCCGCGGCCTCGACCGTGGCCTCGCAGACGGCTCCGTCCCAGAGACCGATCCCGACGATCCCGCCGGCGTCGGCCAGGCGGCGGAGCTGGTCGTCGGTGAGGTTCCGGGGGCCGGGGCAGGTGGCCTGGACGCCCGCGTGGGAGACGATGGGCGGGCGGCTCGCCGTGGCCAGCACGTCGTCGAAGAGCGCCGGCGAGGCGTGGGCGAGGTCGACGATCATGCGCCGTTCCTCGAGGCGGCCGAGGACGCGGCGGCCGAAGTCCGTGAGCCCGCCCTTCTCGACCCCGTGGGCGGAGCCCCCGACCGCGTTGTCGAAGAAGTGGGTGAGCCCGACGATGCGGAAGCCCGCGTCGAAGAGCCGGTCGACGGCTCCGAGGTCACCCTCCAGCGCGTGGGTGCCCTCGAGCGCCAGGACCCCCGCGGTGATCTCCGGCTCGTCCGCCCGTCGGTCGAGGTAGTCCGACAGCTCGTCCCGGGAGCGGATGACCGTGAGGCGGCCCTCGGAGTCGGCGGCGAAGCGGCGGAGCTTTTCGGCCTGGTAGAGCGCCCGCGCCTCGAGGCTACCCCACGTGCGGAGGGGCCAGCGGTTCGCCACGGCCAGGAGGGTCACGTTGTCGGTCCCGGCCGTGTTGCGCTCGTGGTTGATGCCCCGGGGCGTCTTGGTGACGACCGAGAAGACCTGGAGCGCCACGTTCCCGTCGATGAGCCGGGGGACGTCGACGTGGCCGACGGGGTCGCGTTCGAGCAGATCGCGCCGCCAGAGCAGCGCGTCGGCGTGGAGGTCGGCCACCAGGATGCGCGCGTGGAGCCGGGCGGCTTCTCGGGAAACCTCGGGAGCGGCGGCGCCCGTGACCCGGTTCATGTCCGCCGCGACGATGCGGGGGAGGCGGACGAGGCCGTAGACGAGGGCCGCGAGGACCAGGGCGGCGCCTCCGGCGACGAGGAGCTTCGTTCGGGGCATGGGGATCTCCGGTCGCGGGTGGGCGTCTGGGGCGAGGGTGCCCGGCTCCGATCGGCCGTACGTCCCAGCTTGCGATCCGGGGCCGAGGCTGTCCAGGCGGGTCCGGCCTCTACCGCCGGATCGCCCCCACCCCCTCCTGGTCCAGCAACCGCTCGAAGGCCGCCACGTCCTCCGACAGCAGCGCCTCCATCGCCGCCCGGTGGGGCGGCCACGCCGCCTCGAGGTCGTCCAGCCGCTCGGACGCGCCGGCCGTCACGGGCGGCTCCGTCCCGTCCACCGAGCCGATCAACGCCAGCACCTGGGCGTCGAGCTGGTTCAGGAAGTTGATCACGTCCTGGAAGGTCTGCTGGCGGGGCCGCACCAGGGGCTCCTCCCACGCCTCCAGCGCCGCCACGAGCGAGTCGGCGCGCACGGTCTCTTCGGCCGGCGCCAGGGGGAGGAGGAAGCAGCGGGAGAGGGCGGGGTGGGCGCGGCGCGGATGGCGCGGGGTTCTCCGGGATGATCCCGAGGGGGAGGAAGGCCGGGGTGACCGTACGGGCGAGGGGACGCCGGGGCAACGTCGGGGCGGGTGGCCCTTGCCCCCTCCCGTCAGGCGGCTCCG
>JASFUL010000596.1:0-3400 GCA_050050315.1 Gemmatimonadota bacterium | reverse complement strand
GCCCCACTCGTCGGCCCGGATCCGCTCCGCCGCCTCTTCGACGGCCACGTAGATCTTGGTGTAGCCCGTGCACCGGCAGAGGTTGCCGGCCAGCGCCTCCCTGATCTCCTCCCGGGTCGGGCTCTCCCGGCGCTCCAGGAGGGCGGCGGCCGAGCACAGGATGCCCGGCGTGCAGAAGCCACACTGGGCCGCCCCGTTCAGGTCGAACTCGTCCTGGAGGGGGTGGGCGTCGGTCCCCCGCGCCAGTCCCTCGACGGTGGTCACCCGCCGACCCTCGGCCTCCCACACGGGCATGATGCACGACAGTCGGGGCTCTCCGTCGACGATCACGGTGCACGCGCCGCAGTCGCCCTTGTCGCACCCCTGCTTCGAGCCGGTGAGCCCGATCACGTAGCGGAGCGTCTCCAGGAGCGTGTAGTGGCCCGGCACGCCGACCTCGTGGAGGTCGCCGTTCACGGTCAGGCGGACGATGTCGGTGGCGGCGGGCACCGCGACGCTCCGGCTGCGTGGATCGAGGACACGTCGGAGCGTACCCGGCGGCCCGGTCGGGAGGTCCCGCCCGTCCCGCCAGGGAGGGCACCCCCCGGGGGGGAGTCGGGTACGACTGGTCCGCACAGGCCGTGACGGCCCGCGTCGAGCGCGCCGGAGTCCGAACGGCTCCCCCGTCGCACCGTCCCAACGAAGGCAGGAGAGCAGGCATGCCCTATCCCGAGATGATGGTCGCCCCCATGCGTGAGGATCTCACCCGGATCGGCTTCCGGGAGCTCCGGTCGGCCGACGAGGTCGACCAGGCGCTCGAGGACGCCTCGGGGACGACCCTCCTGGTGGTGAACTCGGTGTGCGGGTGCGCCGCCGGCGCGGCGAGGCCGGGCGTCTACCTCTCGTTGCAGGACGACCCCAGGCCCGCCAACCTGACCACGGTCTTCGCGGGCCAGGACCTCGACGCCACGTCCCGGGCCCGGGAGCACATCGTAGGGTATCCCCCCAGCTCGCCGTCGATCGCGCTCTTCAAGGACGGCCAGCTCACGTGGTTCATGGAGCGTCACGAGATCGAGGGGCGCACGCCGCACCAGATCGCCCAGCACCTGCGAGAGGCGTACGAGGAGCACTGCGGCTGACGCCGGACCACTCCGGCTCCGCCCACGCATCGTACCGAAGCCAGCGAGGACACCCCGATGACAGACGAGACGCCCCGTCGCGGTCCCTGGTCTCCCCGGAACATCCTCATCGTGGGGGGCCTCCTGGTCGTGGCCTTCCTGGCCGGGTTCGTCTGGCAGTGGGTCGAGGCCCGTCAGGCCCGGACCGAACGGGACGAAGCCCGACTGGAGCTGACCTTCCAGGAGCTCGAGAACCAGCTGGCCTCGGCCGTGATCCAGGCCGAGAACGAGTCGTTCGAGAGCTCCCGTGAGCTCATGAGCCGGTTCTTCACGGGGCTCCAGTCCAACATCGGCCAGGCGCCGACGGACGCCCGCCGGGAGCTGGAGCAGCTCCTTGCGCGTCGCGACGCGGTGATCACGGCCGTTTCGCGCTCGGACCCCGCCTCCACCGACCTCCTGACGCGGATGTACACACGCTACCAGGTCGCGATGGGGGGCCCCGAGGTCGGCATTCCGATCCCGGCGCCCAGGTCGGTGGACACGGTCCCGCCGACCGACACGGGGACGGCCGACACCACCGGCGGTGCCGACGGCGGAGGAGGAATGAGTGGCGGCGGTGCGGGACGGTAGAGGCACGGTCCCCGGGGTGCCGGGCGGCGCGGTCCGCCTCCTCGCCCTCGGGCTCTTCGCGGGCTTCCTGCAGGCCTGCGCCGCGGGAAGTCCGACCGGTCCCACGCCCGGCGGGCAGGACGAAGAAGAGGAGCCTCCGGTTGCGGCCGATGTCGTGATCCAGATCGACGCCGGCACGACCCACCAGGCCCTCGAGGGCTTCGGGGCCACGACGCACTCCCTCGTCTACGCCGACGGTACCCAGGACAACGTGCCGTCCGCCCTTCGGGGTCCCTCCCTGCAGGCGGCCTACGGCGAGGTGGGCCTCACCACCGGCAACCTGGTGGTCGGCGGCCTGGAGCCGAGCAACGACAACGACGATCCGTTCGATCTCGACCCCGACGCCTTCGTGACGTGGCGTTCGGCGGTCATGAAGGAGAAGGTGGTCGACCCGGCCTCTGCCCTGGGTCTCGACGATCCCTACCCGGGGTTCGTCATCAGCGTCCGGCGGGGAAGCCCCTGGCTCGGCGACATCCGGTCGGTGGACTACCAGCGGTACCTGGATGAGGCGGCCGAGCAGGTGCTGGCCGGACTCCTGGACTGGCGTCAGCGCTACGGCACGCTTCCCCGCTACGCCCAGCTCCTCAACGAGCCGCTCCGAGGCAACCGCTCGCTGGACGGAGGCTCGATCCAGGAGGTCGTGGACCTCGTCGCGCGCGCCGGCCGGCGCCTCGAGGACGAAGGTCTCGGTTCCGTCCGGTTCGTGGTGCCCGGGGGAGAGACGGAGGAGATCTCGCTCGACATGGCGAGGGCCATCCTCGAGGACCCCGAGGCGGAGCGGCACGTGGGCGCGATCGCCTACCACCCCTACCCGTACGGCTCCACGTACGCGAGCGCGGCCAACATCCTCGCCACCTCGGGGTCCGGCTCGCCGGACGCCGGCGAGGTGACGGTCCGGCGCGAGCTGGCCGCACTGGGCCGAGCCCACGGGGTCCCGGTCTGGATGACCGAGGTCTCCAACGGGAACGTGGACCCCCGTTCCATGGATCACGTCCGCGCTCGCGCCATCCACATCCACGACGAGATGGTCTACGCGGACGCGGCCGCCTACTTCGGGATGCACGCCTTCTGGGACAGCCGATCCCAACGGGACCACTTCGGCAACGATCGCCTGACGGACGCGGAGGACTCCATCGTCCTGATCGACAACGAGGCCGGGGAGGTCACGATCACGGGGATGGGCTACGCCATCGGGCACTATGCCCGTTGGCTGAGGCGGGGCGCGCTCCGCACCGACGCCTCCTCGTCCGACCCACGGGTGCTCGTCACGGCCTTCCGCGACGACGCCAGGCGATCGCTGACGGCCGTCCTCATCAACAACGGGCTCGAAGACGTCGTCGTGGAGGTACGCACGGACGGGGTGGCGCTGTCGGGCGACGTCGAGGGCGAGCTGTCCGTGGGCCAGGAGCGGTGGAGCCCCCTCGAGGCGATCGAGCCTACCGCCTCCGACCGGTTCTTCGTCACCCTCCCCACCGAGAGCGTGACCACCGTCTCGGTCCGCTTCTGAGGCGCGGTCGCCTCAGCCTTTCACCGAGGCCCGCTTCCGGGACCGGATGAGCCCGTCCAGGCTGAACGAGCCCCCTCCGTTCGCCGCCAGGAAGAGGTAGATGAAACAGAAGAGGGCCGCCCGCTCG
>JASFUL010000595.1:0-3402 GCA_050050315.1 Gemmatimonadota bacterium | reverse complement strand
TCGGTCGGCCCGCTCCAGCCCGAGAATCACCTGCGTGGGGCCGGTCTCACGGCCGTCGCCGCCCGAGCCCACGGCCCCACCCCCTCCCCGCGTCCGGCCGCCCACGAGCACGCGGGCCACGACGACGTCCACGTCGGCCACCGCCAGGGCCGTCACGGCGTCGTCCACGGCGAGCGCCGAGTCCGCACCGGACACCCGGACGTCCGCCGGAACGCGCGACCAGGACCCGGCCGCCAGCGCCGCGCCCGCCCGCACCCGCTGGCTGAAGACCCCGTCCGCCCGCAGTCCGTCGAGGACCGGGGTCCACGCCTCGGGAAGCCCCTCGATCGGGACGTCCTCCAGGAGCACGGCCAGCACCTTGGGGGTCCCCCCGGGACGAGCGGAGAAGACCGGCCCGTTCCCGCCGTCCAGCGGTCCCGGCGGGACCTCCGCCACGGCGCCGGCCGGCCCGCCGGCCAGGTGGGCGAGAAGGGCGGTCAGCGCGACCGTGGCGACGGGGCGGATCGAGATGCGGGACATGGACGCCTCCGGGGAGGGCGAGGGTCGCAGGCTCACGGGCGGAAGCTACCCGCTAGGCCCCCACCGCACCACGAGACCCTGCGGCCCCGCCGGACCCGGAGAGGTCACCGGCGCGGGCGCCCTTTCCGACCGTGGGCGGCGACGAGCCAGCTCGTCCACGCGCGGCGGGGGTCTCAGCGCCGGGCGTACAGGCGCACCCGCACCCGGGGCGGCGTCCCCCGGTGGTCCTCCACGTGGAGCCGCAGCCGCCGCACGGGGACCGGCTCGAAGCGGTCCAGCTTCCGGTAGCCCACGGTGAGACCCCGGGCGAGGTCCCGCCAGGCGCCGTCCACCCTGGCCTCGAGCCGGTACCGGGACACGGACTGTCCCCGCTGGACGTCCTCCCGCAGGTCGGAGACACCCACTCCCTGGGGGCGGCCCAGGTCGATCTCCTGCACGGTGGTCCGGGCGCCGGTGACCGTACGCTCCCGGCGGGCGCCGGCGGCGAGGTCCTCCGAGAAGAGCCCGTCGAGCGCGTCTCCCATCCCCCGGAGACGGGCGGCGTCCGTAGCGTGGAAACGACCGGCGCGGGTCGGGGGCACGTTCAGCAGCAGCTTCGAGTTGCGCCCCACCGAGGTGAAGAACAGGTCCACCAGGCCGTCGACGGAGCGGACGCTGGCGTCCTCCTCCGGGTGGTGGAACCACCCCGGTCGGATGGACACGTCGGTCTCGCCCGGACGCCAGACGGTGCCGTCCGGGTCGCCGTGCTGCAGGTGCTCGATCACGCCGGGACCCGAGACGCCCGGGTAGGGGACCACGGTCGGGTCCACCGTGGACCAGTTGGGGTCGCCGGCCGAGCCCGTCTCGTTGCCGATCCAGCGGACGTCCGGTCCCGCGTCGGAGAAGATCACGGCGTCGGGCCGGAGCCGGCGCACGAGGCCGAAGAATCGCGGCCAGTCGTACGCCTGGCGGCGTCCGTCGGGCCCTTCGCCGTTGGCGCCGTCGAACCAGACCTCGTGGATCGGCCCGTAGCGCGTCAGCAGCTCCGTGAGCTGCTCGACGTAGAGGTCGTTGTAGCGGGGCGAGTCCCCGTAGGAAGGGGCGTTGCGGTCCCAGGGTGAGCAGTAGAGGCCGGGGCGCAGCCCCTCGGCCCGGCACGCGTCGACGAACTCGCCCACGACGTCGCCCCCACCGCCCCGCCAGGGGCTGGACGCCACCGAGTGGGCCGTGGTCCGGGTCGGCCACAGGCAGAAGCCGTCGTGATGCTTGGCGGTGAGGACCATCGCCCGGAAGCCCGCCTCCCGGGCGGTCCGCGCCCACGCCCGGGGGTCAAGGGCCGTGGGCCGGAAGAGGGCCGGGTCCTCGGTGCCGTCGCCCCACTCGCGGTCGGTGAACGTGTTGATCCCGAAGTGGATGAAGAGCGCCAGCTCGTCCCGCTGCCAGGCGAGCTGGGACGCCGTCGGGACCGGTGGTGTGGGGAGCGGCGGCCCGGGCGGCCGACGGCCCGGGAACGCCGGAACGGCACCCGTGCCAACCCCCCGTCCCCAGGCACCCCGGGGGCGAACGCCCAGGGCGAGGCCGGCCGCTGCGGCGAGGAAGCGCCGCCGATCCAGGGGGAGGCCCTCTCCGGCGCCGCGGGTCACCGCCCCTCCGGTCCCGTCCGCGTCCTCATCGACCGTCCCGCCCTCGACCGCCCATCCCGGGGCGAACGGGGGTGTCCCAGGCCGCCGGGCCGGCGTCGGGCGGCCGACCGGGCTCGACCCGGGAGACGCGGAAGCTCCACGCCCAGCGGGCGGGCGGGAGGGTGCCGGCCGGGACCCGCACCACGGTCCCCGCGTCCGTCGCGTCCCACGCGAGCTCTCCCCCCGAGCCGAGGAGCGTGACGCTCGCGCCCGGCGCGGGCGCCACGCCGGGCACCGTCACCGCGGTGGGCAGACTCTCCTCTCCCTCCTCCGCGAGGTACACCGCGAACACCGCCCCCCCGGGCCCGCGGGTCAGGCGCACCTTGCCCTCTCGGTACGGCGCCATCGCCCGGGTCCCGTAGATCGCGTCGCCGTTCACGCGGAGCCAGCCCCCGAGGGCCTCCAGCCGGTCGTAGGCGGCGGCGTGCCACGTCCCGTCGGGACCGGGGCCGATGTTCAGCAGCAGGTTGCCTCCCTTCGAGACCACGTCCACCAGCATGTGCACCAGCTGTCGCGGGGACTTGTACGGGTCGTCCGGGACGAACGACCAGCTCGTGGCCATGGGCATCGGGACCTCCCACGGGTACGGGATGGGCTCGTCCGGCACCCGCGCCTCGGGCGTCAGGTAGTTCTGGTACGGCCCGGGCACGGCCCGGTCGACCACGATGAGGCCGGGCTGGAGCGCCCTCGCCTCCCGCACCAGGCGGGGCATGTCGATCTCCAGACTCTGGACCCGCCGCTTCGGAAAGCCGGGGCGGGAGCGGATAGCGCGGATCTCCTCGTCGCTGCGCGTGCGCACCCACCCGCCGTCGAGCCAGAGGATGTCCACGGGCCCGTAGCGGGACATCAGCTCCCGGACCTGGCCGTGGGTGAACTCGACGAAGCGCTCCCACCGCTCGGGGTAGGCCCCGACGTCGTAGTTCGGGTAGCGGTCCGGGGTGGCGAAGTACGGCCACCAGTAGTCGGGGTGATGCCAGTCGGGCTTCGAGAAGTACGCTCCGATCATGAAGCCCCGCTCCCGGAAGGCGTCGAAGATCTCGCGCGTGACGTCGGCTCGGGGGTCCGAGGAGAAGGCGGTGGAGGGAGAGGTGATGCGGTAGTCGGTCAGGCGGGTGTCGAACATCGAGAACCCGTCGTGGTGCTTCGTCGTGAACACCACGTACCGCATGCCGGCGTCGTGGGCCGCCTCGGCCCAACGGTCCGGGTCGAACCGGACCGGATC
>JASFUL010000594.1:0-3412 GCA_050050315.1 Gemmatimonadota bacterium | reverse complement strand
AACATCAGCGTCGGTCCAAAGAAGACCAGGCCGTCGTGGTCGTCGACCAGATAGAACAGGGGGTCACCGTCCGTCCGCAGCTTGCGGGTCGGGATGCCCCGGGTCAGGTCCCGGTCCTCCTCGTACACCTTCCAGAGGTCGTGGGGGATCTCGAGCCACTGGGCCGGGGCGTTCTTGGTCGGATCGGGCTCGTAGAGGGCGCAGACCATGTGTTTCCGGGGCGACCATCCGCTCCGGACCACCGTCGCCGGAACGAAGTCCCCACCGGGCGGCGCGGCTTGCGCGGTTCGGGGGCGGATGTCCCCGGCCTCCCGGACCCGGGCGAGGCGCAGCTCCACGTCCTTGTCCTTCCCCGTGAGGTGGGGCTCCCGGGTCGCCGGTCGGCGCAACCAGACCCGGGTGAGGTCGCTGGCGCCGAACGCGTTCCGGTCGTTCGCTCTCCGGAGGCGGATCTTCGCCCCGTCGCGGGCGGCATCCTCCTCCACGTGGACGAGGGTCTCTCCGTGGATCTCGCGCGCCGGCTGGATGAACCGGTCCCCGCCGTGCAGCCGGAGGTACCCGCCGCGGACCCGCTGGAGTGGGTAGTCGAACACCTTCCTGGACCTCGGGGTGCCCCGATCCTCCCCCAGGAAGGTCTCCCGGTACCGGTCCCCCAGGGAGCTCTGGTCGCCCACCGCCCGGTGGATGAGCTTCCGGTCCGTGAACCACCGGAACGCCCCGAAGCCCAGGATCTCGACCAGCGCCCGGGTCATCCCGCGGAGGCTGCTTCCGGGGATCACCGGCTCCGCCGGCTCGCCGTGGTGGAAGAAGTCCCGGCGGTGGGGGTTGGTCCGGGGGTCCTCGTCGGCTGCGTGCGCCGCGGGCGGAGCGCAGCGCACGTAGAGGGACGTTTCGGCCTTCAAGCGCAGGTCGAGCCACCCGCTGTGGGTCCCCTCCAGGTACCGGTCGTGGGCCGCCCAGGGAGCGGCGGTGACAGCGGGCGTCTCGTCTCCCCCCGTCCGGATCGCGTGCACCTGCTTCGGCAGCGCCACGAAGTTGTAGGGCGCGAGAGAGGTGCGCGCGTCGCCGCGGGGGTTCTGGTGGTTCGCCATCCGTACGTTCCTCGCTTCCTCCGGTCCGTCTACCGCCCGTTGCCCTCGCCCCTGGAGCTGATGCCGGTCCACCGGGTCAGCGCCACCCGGACGGCTCCGGTCTGCTCGTCCCGTTCCAGGTGGTGGCAGACCTCCAGGCGGAGCGGGAGGTCCTGCTCCACGCGGTCCTCGTCGATCTCCAGCGGCACGGCCTGGCGCTTGCCGCCGGCGCCCGAGAGGAGGGTGAAGCCTTCCCGGGTCTCCACCACGCGGTCGCCCACCAGGAGCAGACTCTCCCGCTTGGGGGCGGCCGGCGAGGCGTCGAGGTCCTCCTGCGGAGCCTCGTCGATCCGGCAGCCGTCGAAGCCGTCCGCGGCCCGCCAGAGGCGGAGCTCGGTCGTGGGGCCGAACAGGCGGAGCTCCAGGAGGTTGGCGCGGTCCGGCGCCGGGGAGACTTCGGGGAACACCCGAGAGGAGAGGGCGAAGCCGTCCTCCCGGAGCGCACCCCAGACCACCCCGTCGTGGCAGGTGGCCAGGAGCCACCGGAGTCGACCGGAGCCGGGGACGGCGACCCTTCCGTCGGCCACGGCCCGGAGGATCGAGTCGACCTCCTCCGGCTTCAGCCGCGTCACCGTGCAGCCCAGCGGGGTCATGGTGCTCCTCCGCCCTCGGCGCGCTCGGCGCCCGTCGGACCGTCCGCCCGGGCGTGGAGGGTCGCGACCTCCGCGTTCAGCCGCTCCGCTTCGGCCTCCGAAACCCGCGCTTCGGGGTCCCAGCGAAGCGTGTGCGGCGACTCGCCCGCCTCCGGCCAGGTGAGCGTGGCCGTCCCGCGAGTCACGCCGCGGCCGACCGAGCCGGTGCCCCCCAGGGGCAGATCGCCGGTCAGGAGGTCCTTGATCACCAGGAGCAGGAGACCCACCTCCCCCGGCTCGGGCTCGCGGATCTCCAGGGTCACCCGCCCCCGGCCCCGGTAGAGAGGTTGCTCGTCGAACAGGGCGCCGTCCACGACGCCACCGGTGAAGCGGTCGATCCGGATCCGCGTGCCCTGGAGGAGGCAGCGACCCTCGAGGCGGCTCTCCCCCACCGTGAGGCGGGAAGCGAAGAGCTCGCGCCCTCGGGGGGATCCGCGCCCCGACGCGCCGGGAGGCGGCCCGAAGAGAGCCTCCACCCGCGCGTCGCCGTGGGCGCCGCACACGAGCCGGGCAATGCGCAACGCCCGGGTCCGGAGCGCCCCGGCGAGGCTCGTGCCCGGGAGGACGGGGTCTCCGCCGGAATGGAGCTGGGTGGCGTCGGCATCCCCCGGTTCGCGGCCGGGGCTGCGGACCAGGAGGCCGCCGTGGGGCCACCGGAGGTCGAGCTCCGCCCGGAAACGCCGGCGCCGGTCGTCGAGGGTCGGCAGGTCCGCCGCGGACGGCCAGGCCCGCCGGAGCGCCTCCCGGAGGCTCCAGGTCGGCCGGTCTCCCTCGTCGGGCTCCGGCGCCGGCGTCGGGGCGATCCGTGGGGCCGGCTCGGTCACCAGCCAGGCGAGCCAGCCGTCCCGCGCGGTGAGATCGAAGCGCCGGGCCGTCCAGCCCGCCGCCCGGCACCGGCCGTAGCCCCGGGAGGTCCGGGCTCCCAGGGCCACGTCGCCGGACTCGAGACCCTCGAGGGTCGCCGCCAGGAGCGCCAGGAGGCGCTTCTCGTCCACACCCGCGAGAATCAGGAGCTCGAAGTGCAGGGGGAACCGCGTGCCGGCCGGCAGCACCTCGATGTCGAACTTCTTGTGCTCCTCGGCGGTGCCGGTCGCCGGGTCGATGGCGACCCCGTCCCGGATCTCGGGCGCGGTGCCCTCGGGGAGGCGGCCCAGACCGTCGAAGACCATGAGCGGGCTTTGGGCACCCTCGTCGTCCCCCCGTGCACCGCCGAACAGCTCGGCCACGGCGGCCGGCTCCGGCTGCCGGTAGCCGGCCACCACGTCCCCCAGGTGGGAGCGGAGTGCGCCGGCCAGAGAGGCGCCGGTCAGGAGCGGTGCTCCGTCGACCCGATCCCGGAGGATCGGGGCGTCGACGATCGTCTCCGCCTCCCCGCCCAGGTGGAGCGGGCCCTCGGCCACGAGGCTGGCGCAGAGTACCCAGCGGCTCGCGAGCGGCCGCTCTCGTCCGGGGCCCGCCATGGGGTCGATGCTAGGCGCCATGGTCGCTCCCTTCCCGCCGGCGCTCCTGATTGCTTCGGGCTTCGAGCGCCGCCAGGGCGAGGACCTGGTCGATCAGCCGCCACCGGGCGCGCTCCAGCGTCGTCTCGGTGTCGAGCACCTTCCGGGCGCTCTCCTCGTCCACCAGGTGGTTGCGCTGGGCGAGACGTTC
>JASFUL010000593.1:0-3414 GCA_050050315.1 Gemmatimonadota bacterium | reverse complement strand
GGCCGGCCGTATCCTCGGGGCCCGGTACCTGGTGGTCGGGTCGCTCGCCGGAGGAAGCGACGACGACCTGAGGCTCGACGCCCGGCTGGCCACCACGCTCGACGCCACGGTACGGCCCGTCGTCTCGGGCACGGCCTCGCTGGACGAGATCCTGGAGGCCGAGAAGACGCTCGCCTTCGCGATTCTCGAGGCGCTCGGCGTGTCCCTGACGCCGGCGGAGCGGGCCGCGATCGAACGGCGGCCGACCCGGAACCTGGCCGCCCTGCTGGCGTTCAGCCGGGGCGCCCGGGCCGAGTCGGAGCTGCGGCTCCTCGACGCGCTGCGGGACTACGTCGAAGCGGTGCGGCTGGACCCGGCCTTCCTGCAGGCCCGGGAGCGCTTCGACGCACTCGAGACGTCCGTGCTGGATCCGTACCTCGTGGCGGCGAGAGCGATCGACGTGATCAACCGCTCCGACGCCGTCCCCGTGGCCGACGTCGCCGATCCGGCCTTCCAGAGCAGGAGCGGCGCGTTCCTCGTTCTCCCCATCATCATTCGCTGATCGTGCGCGCTCCGCCCCTCGCGGCGCTCGCGGCGGCCGCCCTGTCGTTGATCCCTGCGGCGAACGTCGAGGCACAGTCCCGCCTCGTCTCGCCGTGGGTCGCGAGCACGGCGCCCACCTACGAGCGGTGGTGGTTCACGTCCCTCCTCTCCACCGACTCGTTCGTGCTGTCGAGGGTCGAGCAGACGACCGTGCCCCTGGCGGTGAGCTTCAACCCGACCTCCGCCTGGCGGGTGGACCTGTCCGCCTCCTACAGCCGCAGCCGGGTCCGCACCGTCGACCCGGACGGAGGCGCCGAGTCGGTGCTGGCGCTGGACGGGTTCACGGACGCGAGAGTGCGCGCCGTCGGCCGGCTGCTCGCCGAACGCCTGTGGGTGACGCTGGGCGTCGACCTTCCCATCGGCCTGACCGGGCTCTCGGCGGAAGAAGCGCTGGCGGTCCGCGTGCTGGGGGCCCCCGCCCTGCGCATGCGGACCCCCGTCCTCGGGAGCGGTACGGGGGTCACGGCGGGAGCCCTCTATGCGCTGCCGCTGGGCGCGTGGGCGGTCGCCGCCGGAGCGTCCTGGGAGATGCGCGGCACGTACACGCCCCTGGACCTGGCGCTGGTCGACGGAGGTCGCGTCGAGGCGGAGCTGAACCCGGGAGAGGTCCTGCACTTCACGCTGGGGCTGGACCGGATCGCGGGACAGGGTCGGGTCTCGATCCTCCTCGCCGCCGACACGTACAGCGAGGACCTGGTGACCGTCCGCTCGACCGAAACGGGCCCCGACACGCACAGCACCTACCGGCTCGGTCCGACGTACGGGGCGTCGGTGGAGTACCGCGGACGGGTGCTGGGTTCGGCCGACCTGCGGCTCTCGGTCCAGGGCCGTCACCGGTCGGAGTTCAGCGACGACGACGGACGGAGCGTGGCCGGCTCCAGCGGAAGCATGGTGGACGCGGGGTTGTCCCTCCGGCTCGGACGTCCCCGGGGCTTCGGGGTGCTCGTGGGCCTGGGGGGTGCGTTCGACTCGGGCCTGGAGGTCGATCCGTCGCTGGCGACCGCGGCCATGACGTCGGGAGCCGTCACCGTCGGGATCGGCATTCCCGCGGGCCGGTGGAGCCTCCAGCCGTACGCGCGCATCCGGGCGGGAACGCTCGACCTCGGTCCCACCTCGACGGGTGCGCGAGGCCTGACCGTCGGGCTGACGTTGTCCAACGGCGCGTCGTGATGCGATCCCCGGGAGGGCTCCGGACGGTGTCCAGGCTGTCGTGGACCGCCCTGCTCGTGCCCCTCACGCTCGCGGCAAGCGGCTGCACCGAGCCCGATCCGGCGGGTCCCGGGCTGGACGCGGCCGTCCTGCTCTCGATCGCCGACGCGTCGGTCCAGGCGGCGGACGCGGTGTTCGTCCGGCTGGACTACCGCCGCATCCAGGGCGAGGCCGTGACGCTCCACGAGTCCACGTTCGAGGTCAGGCCCGGGGAGCAGAGCCTCTCGATCGAGATCGACCTCGCGGCGTGCCTCTCCGATCCGCTCCACGTCGGGGGCCCGAGCGCGTGCGCCGTGGACGTCGAGGTGACGCTGCTGGACGCGGGGCAGACGGTCCTCGACCGACGGACGATCGGGCCGATCACCCTGATCGCGGGCGTGACGACGACCGCCTCGCCCGTGACGCTGGAGGAGATCACGGTCACGGGAAGGAAGGTGGCGCGAGGGGGGAGCCACGGGTGCGGCCTGTCGTCGGGTCGGACGTACTGCTGGGGCTCCAACGGGGGAGGACAGCTGGGCGACGGGACGACGGAGCCGCGCACGACCCCTGTGGAGGTGGTCGGCGGACTCGACCTTGTCGCGCTCACGGCGGGCTTCCGGTACGCCTGCGGCCTCACCGCCGCCGGAGAGGCGTACTGCTGGGGCGACCGGATCGGCAACGCCCCGCGACCGGAGCCCGCGGCCGTCTCCAGCGGTCTGCGCTTCACGCGATTGAGCGCGGGACGGTCCCACGTGTGCGGCATCACGCCGGAGCGCGCGGCGTACTGCTGGGGCGCCAACGAAGCCGGGCAGCTGGGCGACGGGACCACCACGGCCTCGGTCGATCCCGTCCAGGTCGCCGGCGGGCTCGAGTTCCTCACCATCTCGGCCGGGCTCAACCACTCGTGCGGCCTCACGGTGGCGGGAGACGCGGTGTGCTGGGGCGCGAACCCGTTCGGTCAGCTCGGGGATGGCTCGATCTCGCCCAGCCTGGTCCCCGTTACCGTCATGGGCGGCGTCGGCTTCCGGTCGGTGACGGCCGGCTGGACCCACTCGTGCGGGATCTCCGACACGGACGGGGCGTTCTGCTGGGGGTGGAATCCCCGCGGTGCCCTCGGGGACGGGACCGCCGTCGATCGCCTGATGCCCGCGGCGGTGGCCGGGGGGCACGCCTTCGCCGACCTCGACGCGGGAAACGGATTCTCCTGCGGCGTCACGACGGCCGGGGAGGTGCTCTGCTGGGGCACCAACCTGGACGGCCAGGTCGGGGACGGCACGCTGGTGGACCGGCGGGTGCCGACTCCCGTGGTCGGAGCGGCGTCCGCGACGGAAGTGAGCGTGGGTGACCGGGCGGCGTGTTCCCGCACGGCCGGAGACGACGTCCAATGCTGGGGCCTGGGCCACTTCGGCAGCGGCGTGCCGACCTTCCGCTCGAGCCCCGCGCCGGTCTCGGGCGGCCACGTCTTCGCGAACCTCGCCGTCGGGGACCGACACAGCTGTGGGGTGGACGCGGGAGGCGCGGCCTGGTGCTGGGGCTGGAACGAGTCGGGGCAGCTCGGCGACGCGACGCTGGTCCCCAGGAGCGTGCCGACACCCGTCGCGACCGCCCTCGCCTTCGAGACGGTGGTCGCCGACTTCGCCCACA
>JASFUL010000592.1:0-3416 GCA_050050315.1 Gemmatimonadota bacterium | reverse complement strand
GGGAGGTGGTGGGCGCCGACGTGGTCGAGCTCGCTCCCACGCCGGGCCGGGCGGCCCCGGACTTCCTCGCGGCGAAGCTGGTGTACAAGATCCTGGCGTACCGCCTCGCGGACGGGTCTTGAGCCGGGGCCCCGGGGATCGCCATTGCCCCCGGGGCTTCCTTCGCGGAGGTTCCATGTGCGCCCCAGCCCCGTCCGAGCCGTGAGCTCTTCACCGACCGACGCCACCCCCCACGAACGGCGCCTCTTCCACCTGCGGAGTGGAGACGAGGTCGGGAGGGGTGTGCCCGGGGCCCTCGACCGGTTCCCCTTGCGCGCGATGGAGCGTGCCGCGGGCGTGGCCGAGATCCGGGGCAACGCCCTCCGGCTCCAGTTCGAGGGATCGAGCACGTTCGACGCGTGGCTCGACGCCATCGACCGTGCGCGGCGCTTCGTGCACTTCGAGAACTACATCATCCGGGACGACCGGGTCGGGAGGGCGTTCCGGGAGGCCCTCGTCGCCAAGGCGAGCGAGGGCGTGCCGGTGCGCGTCCTGTACGACTGGGTCGGGAGCTGGGCGACCCCGCGGCGCTACTGGAAGCCGTTCCGGGAGGCGGGCGTCGAGGTCCGGGCCTTCAACCGGCCGTCCGTACGGGATCCCTTCGGCGTCTTCCAGCGTGACCATCGGAAGCTGGTGTGCGTCGACGGCGAGGTCGCCTTCGTCGGCGGCTTCTGCGTGGGGGTGGAGTGGTCCGGGACCGGCAAGGAGCCGCCCTGGCGCGACACCGGCGTGGAGATCCGCGGCCCCGCCGCGGCCGCCGCGTCGGGCGCCTTCGAGCGGATCTGGGCCGAGCTGGGTGCGCCGGTGCCTCCGGAGCTCCACGCCGACCCGGCGAGGGCCGGGCCCGTGGGAGAGACGCCGGTGTGGGTCATCGAAGGCGAGCCCGGTCGGAGCCGCGTCTACCGGGCCTTGCAGCTCGTGGCGGCCCACGCCCGGCGCCGCCTCTGGATCACCGACCCGTACTTCGTCGCTCCGCGGCCCGTGTCCGAGGCGCTGTCCGCCGCGGCCCGGGACGGGGTGGACGTCCGGGTGCTCCTGCCGGCCCACAACAACTGGCCGTGGGTCGGCTCCCTGTCCCGGGGCGGCTACCGTTCGCTCCTCGATGCGGGGGTGCGTCTCTTCGAGTGGCAGGGGCCGATGATCCACGCCAAGACGTCGGTGGCGGACGGGATCTGGGGGCGGGTGGGGTCCAGCAACCTCAACACGGCCAGCCTGCTGGGGAACTGGGAGATCGACGTGGGCGTTCTGGACGAGAGTTTGGCCGCCCAGCTCGAGGGGCTCTTCCTGGCGGACCTGACCTCCTCGGTGGAGATCGTGCTCCCCCGCAGGCGCATCTCGATGTACGAGGGTGGGCCGCCGGCGGGTGAGCACGAGCCGCACGGGACGCAGGCGCCGGACGACGGCGGCGCTCACCCCGAGGCCCACGGACACCTGCCGGCCCGCAGGGAGTCCCTCGAGCCCGTCGGTCCCCTGACCGAGCGGCTGGCAGGCGAGATCCAGCGCTCCCTGCGGACGGGCTCCGGCGGGAGCACGGGCTGGCGGATCGCCGACTTCGTCCGCGCCGGCTCGGCCTTCGGCGACGCCATCGCCGGGCACCGGACCCTGGGCCGGGAAGACCGCACGGTGCTCGGGACGGCGGCCACCGCCCTGTTGGTGCTCGCCGTGCTTCTGGCCATCTTCCCCACCGCCGCGGGATGGACGCTCGCGGTGGTTCTCGGATGGTTCGCGATCGTGCTGGCCGTCCGGGCGCTCATCCAGGCCCGACGGGCGCGCGTCGCCGAGCAGAGCATGGAGAGGATGATGGAGAGGATCGACGAAGGGGGACCACGGGAGCTCGACGTCCCGGCCACCGGAGACGAGGAGGCCGGCGCGGTGCCCTCCGACCGGGGAGGGGCCGGGACCGGGGGCGGGGGGGAAGGAGCGCGATGATCGAGTCGGTGGGAATCCTCATCGCCCTCTCGGCGGGCGTGCTGTCCTTCCTCTCGCCCTGCGTCCTCCCGGTGGTGCCGAGCTACCTCTCCTTCGTCACGGGCATGACGCTGGAGGACCTCCAGGGCGACGTCGACCGACGTGAGGTGATGGTCCACTCGCTCCTGTTCGTGGTGGGCTTCAGCGCCGTCTTCATGCTGCTCGGCGCCTCGGCGTCCTTCCTGGGCCAGTTCTTCCGGGCCTACGAGACCTGGATCGCCCGGGTCGGCGGCGTCCTGATCATCGTCCTGGGCCTCCATCTGATGGGTGTGCTCCGCATCGGCGCCCTGTTGCGGGAACGGCGTGTGCACCTCGCCGACAAACCGGCGGGGAAGATCGGGACGCTGGCGGTCGGGGCGGCCTTCGGTGCCGGGTGGACCCCCTGCATCGGACCGGTCCTCGGAGCGATCCTGACCCTGGCCGGCACCCGGGAGACCGTTTGGGAGGGCACCGCGCTGCTGGGCGTCTATTCCCTCGGACTGGCCGTCCCGTTCCTCCTCGCCGCGCTGGCCCTCGACTGGTTCCTGGGGACGTTCCAGAAGTACCGTCGCTTCGTGCCCGTGATGGAGAAGGCCTCGGGCGTCCTGCTGGTCGTCCTGGGGCTGCTCCTCGTGACCGACCAGTTCACGGTCCTCAGCACCTACCTGACCCGCTTCACGCCGGACTTCATCCTGAACCGGATCTGAGGGCCCGGGCCTGGACGGCTCGCGTCCCGACGCCGTGCGCGGGGCCCCGGCACGTGGGTCGGTCAGTCTCCGAGGGTGCCCGCCGGCACGCCGCCCTCGTCGTCCTCGATCTCCTCCTCGAGGAGCTGCCGGCGGAGGAGGGTCGCGTAGGTACCCCCGAGCTCCAGGAGCTCGGCGTGGGTCCCCCGCTCCACGATCCGGCCGTCGTCGAGCACCAGGATCTGGTCGGCGTCCATGACGGCCGACACGCGGTGGGAGATGATGAACGACGTACGGCCCTCCATCGCCCGCCGCAGGTCGCGCAGGATCTTCGCCTCCGTGTGCGTATCCACGGCCGAGAGCGCGTCGTCGAGGATGAGCACCGTGGGGTCCCGGGCCAGCGCCCGGGCCAGCGTGGCCCGTTGCTTCTGGCCGCCCGAGAGGTTGATGCCGCGCTCGCCCAGGAGCGTGTGGTATCCGCGGGGGAAGCCCTCGATCGAGTCGTGGAGCTGGGCGATGCGGGCCGAGTCCACCACGACGTCCGGAACGGGGGCGTCCTCCCCCTCCGGCGCCCCGCGGGCACCGTTCCCCTTCGCGCTTCCGCCGGCGGAGGCCGGCTCGAGGGTCTCGCCGGCCCCGTCCAGCCCGAGTCCGATGTTGTCGAGGATCGTGTCGCTGAAGAGGAAGGGATCCTGGGGGACCATGCCGATGACCCGGCGGAGATCCGCGGGCTCGAAGCGCGTG
>JASFUL010000591.1:0-3420 GCA_050050315.1 Gemmatimonadota bacterium | reverse complement strand
TGCGAGAAGGGCCTGTGCCGGCCGCCCCACGGTATCCCGTTCACCGAGGAGATCGTCTGGGGGATGAGCCACGTGAAGATCCCCAGGCACACGATCAACACTTACGCGCTGTCCGATTTCCAGGCGCTCCTGTTGCTCAAGGCGGGAGTCTACGTCGAGGCGTCGTTCAAGCTGTTCGGCAAAGCGAAGACCTGGCGCCTCCTCGATTTCGCCGACGCCTGGGACCTCGGGTCGAGCTACAAGGGCTGGTACCAGCCCGGCCTATCGGCCCGTTACGACGACGAGTGCATCGGGCCGGACCTACCCTGGCAGGTGACCAACCACTTCCCCAGCTCGGCAACCAGCGACGCGGGCCTCCTTGGCGCGACCAACGCGGCGGGGGTGCCGGCGGGCCGCCACTGCGGGCCGCTCCAGGGCGGAGGTGTGTGCCGGTATCCGGAGCCGCCGGTCGAAGCTGCCGGCGACGTCCACCACCTCGTCCGGTGGTGCCGGGACGATCTGCCGAAGCACGCGGAGGACCCCAGCGCCCCGACCAACGACGACCTGGTCGGGGGCATCGTGGAGACGACCGAGTGGGGGCAGGAGCTGGGGCTCGATCTGTGGGCCGAGAACCAGCTCTGCGTGGACGGACAGATGTGGACGGAGTGGATGGCGGGCCTGGCTCCGACCTACGACGACAGCGGCGCCGTCGTCGACCCCGGCAACCTCGCCGGGCCGACGTGCGCGTACGAGGATCCCGAGCGCGGGGGAGCCGCCTACACCTTCCCCTGCGCCGAGCTCGCCGAGCGGATGCTTGCGTATTGGGGCTGCACCGACGCCGCGAGTCCGTTGGGCATTCACGTCGCCAAGGCCCCGGGAGTGACCACGACCACCTATCCGGGAATCGACAGCCCGGTCCTCGACCTCGACAGCATCTTCGTCGAGCGGCCGCTACCGGAGCCGTTCGTGGAGGACGGCGGCTACTCGTTCACGGTCCAGAACCTCCGCCCGGAGCTGCGCACCCCGATGGGGATCGTCTGGCTCCGGACCGTGAGCCTCTGCTTCGACGAGCGCTTCGAGGACCCGGCGGAGACCGCCTGCGAGTGTGAAAGCGACGTGGGCTGCAAGGTGGAGCTCGGCGAGCGCTGCCGACAGGGCCGGTGCGAGAAGCCGCGGCGCCGCAACGCGGGAGGCGAGTGTCTGCGGCCCGGCTGCGAGCCGGTGTGGACGCCGCGCCGGTGCCCGATCGTCCATCTCGAGATCGAGGCGGGTCCCTGCTGCGGGGACGGCGTGGTGCAGCAGACGGCGGGGTACCAAGAGGAGTGCGATCCCGGCAACGGGACCGGCAACGGCTGTGACGAGCGTTGCCGATCGACCGAGCCGCGCGGGGCCTGCTGCCTGATCCCGGGGCTGTGCACCGAGGATGTCGCAGCGTCGCGGTGCGAGGGCAGCTTCCACCTCGGGCTGCGATGCTCCGAGGTCGAGAGCTGCCGGACCGCCGGCGGGCCCGTGCTCGGCGTCTGCTGCGACCCGGTGGCAGGCTGCCGCGAGGAAGTCACGGCGGCCGACTGCGAGCGAGGGACGTGGAGCCCGGGGCTGCTGTGCTCGGAGATCAACGGATGCCGTGAAGATGTGGTGGGGGCCTGCTGCGAAGGGGCGGGGATCTGCCACGAGGAAGTGCGACTCGCAGAGTGCCGCGGCGGCGCCTTTCACCCCGGGCGAAGCTGCCACGAAGTGGAGAGCTGCCGGAGCGTGCACCCGCGGTGTGCGCCGGCGCCCCCGAACATGGTCGCCTGGTGGTCCTTCGACGACGGCGAGAGCGAGAGCGTCGTCGAGCGCCGGAGCAGGGCGAACGGGACGCTCCACGGTGGAGCGGTCCGAGGGCCGGGGCGGGTCGGTCAGGCCCTCGATCTGGACGGTGAGGGCCATGTCGAGGTTGCAGACCAGTCGGCCCTGGCCTTGGGCCTGGGCGACTTCACGATCGATCTGTGGCTGCGAACCGAGAGGGAGGAGGGGGTACGGCCGATCGTAGACAAACGCCACGAGGACCGGCTGGTCGGGAGCGGTCTCGCGCCGGCTCGGCGCCGGGGGGGCACCGAGGTCGGCGATCAGCCTATCCTCCTGGGACCGGTTCGCGGATTCGAGCTCTACCTCGACGACGGGCGACCGGGGCTTCAGCTCGCGGACGGCAGCCACACCAACTACGACTCGGGCTTCGAGATCGCCGACGGGCACTGGCACCACCTGGCAGTGACCGTCGACCGGGACGACCCGGAGGGGATCCGCTGGTACCTCGACGGCATCCCGGCGGGTCGGCGGAGCGACCCGACTGGTCGAAGCGGTTCCCTGACCAGCGAGGCGCCGCTGCTGATCGGCGTCGAGCGCGTCCTCATCTCGGAGCGGTTCCGGGGACGTGTCGACGAGCTCGAGATCTTCCGGAGAGCGCTCGCTCCCCCGGAGGTGGCGGCGATCCACGCCAGCCGGGGGGCCGGCAAGTGCCGCTGCGCTCCTCCGCCGCCGGGGATGCTGGGGTGGTGGTCGTTCGAAGGCGAGGGGCTGGAGATCGGCCGGGATCGCAGGGGCGGAGCCCCCGGGGAGGTCCAGGGCGCGGTGCGGAGCGTGCCCGGTGTGGTCGGCAGCGGCCTGCGCTTCGAAGGTGGTGTCCTTCGCGCCCCGGACGGCGGTGGCCCGAACATCGCGGCGGGAGACCTGTCGGTGGACGCGTGGGTGCGCACGCGGAGCAGGTCCGGAACGATCCTGGACCGGCGCGAGAGGAGGGGCCGTGAGTACCGGGGGTACAGCCTGTTCGTGTACCGGGGGGAGCTGGGGCTGCAGCTCGCCGACGGCCGGTGGAGCAACTACCTCTCGGGCATCCCGATCGCCGACGGCGCGTGGCACCACGTAGCGGTGACGGTGGACCGGGACGCTCCGGACGGGATCCGCTGGTACCTGGACGGCGAGGAAGCCGGTACGCGGCGAAACCCACGGGGTCGCACCGGGCCACTGAGCAACGATGGAGCGCTGGTCCTCGGCGGCCGCTCCTTCGAGGCCTCGGGCCGGTGGCGAGGAGAGCTCGACGAGGTGGAGGTCTTCGGCCGCGTGCTGGGGGTCGGGGAGGTCTGGCGGATCTGGACGGCGGGACCGGAGGGCAAGTGCACCTGTCCGAACCCGTTCGATCCACACGTGGCGTACGTGAGTCAGGATCCGCAGGTGTGTCGGGTCATCCGGTTGACCTGCGGGCCCGGCGAGCGGCCGTTCAGCAACGAGTGCGGCTGCGGGTGTCGGGGACTCGAGGTGGTCGTGAACGAGGGGGACGGGCCGGAGGACGGCGGAACGCAGGTGTACCAGTGAAGCTTCGCCTCAAACCGACAAGTCCCGCCATCGTCGAATCGATGCGAGCTCCGGGTGGTGGCGCCCCCTGCCTCCCCCCCCCAGGCCGGC
>JASFUL010000590.1:0-3430 GCA_050050315.1 Gemmatimonadota bacterium | reverse complement strand
GCGGGTCCACAGGCGGTAGCTAAGGAGGGCCACGGGTGCCCGCGTGCGGAGCTCCTCGTCGGTGAAGCCCCGGCCCAGGTGGGCACGCATCCCGACCGTGCGGAGTGGGTCGCCCCACCAGAACGCCGTGAAGACGTTCTCCGGCGGCCCTTCGCCGTCGATCTGCCGGTTGCCCATGTCCCACGCCACGACGTCCTCGAGGGTCCGGGACCCCTCGCGCACGTCCAGGTACTCGGCCGGAGAGAGGTTCTCGAAGAAGCCGAGGGAGCCGCCGAGCCTGGGATGGACGCTCCCCACGCCCACCACCCGGTCCGGCTCGGGGAAGGGAAACGGGTTCAGGATGAGCCCATTCACGACTCCGAAGATCGTTGCGTTGGCGGCGATCCCGAGCGCGAGGGTGAGCACGATGATCCCGGCGAAGGCCGGGTGCCGGATCACGGACCGGACCCCGTAGCGTACGTCCTGTGCGAGCGTCTGCATCCCTCCATCCTCCCGTCCTCGTGCCGCTCGACCCGCCGTGGCGGGGGCGGCGGTTCTACGGTCGGCCCGCCGTCGGCGGAGCCTCGTCGCGATGTTCGGTGCCGCGGACCGGACGGCCTGCCGCCCGTACCACCCGAGGGCGGCCGCGCGTCCCCCGGACGCGGATCGGCGCTGATACTCCTCCTCGAGGTCCCCGACCATGGCCTCCGCCCGGTCGGGCGGGGCCGTCAGACGGACGAGGAGCCTGGCGAGGAACCTCACGCCGGCTCCACCCGGTCGAGGTCGACACCCCGCCAGAGTCGGCCCATCATCTCGCGCTGGGCGATCAGGGCCCGAGCCCCCGCCGGGGTGATCCGGAAGTGGCGTCGGGCCCGGCCGCCGCGGACCGGCGTCGAGTCTCCCTCCCACGACGCGACGAGGCCTTTCTCCTCGAGTCGGTCCAGGGTGGCGTAGACCGATCCGACCGAGACGTCACGGCCCGTCACCTCCTCGATCTCGCGGCGCAGCTCCGCGCCGTATCCCTCGCCCTCCATGCGGACGACGGCCAGCAGGACGATCTGCTCGAACTCTCCGAGGTGGGCTCCCCTGGGCATGGCTCTCTTCGCTGGCGTGGGTCCCGGCGACGCCGGGAAGGGTCGAGTAGCGAGTTTGCTATACAAACGTGAATTAATCAAGGGAGACAGCCGCGACGCGTCTCCCGATCCCTCCCCACGACGGCCCGGGGGGCCGCGAAGTTTCGATCTCGGACAACACCCCCGACCCGGGCCCCGGTGACCGGGGCCGGTCCGGAGGCCACCGACGGTGAGGACGGACGGGAGGGAACGTCCGGACCCCCCGGGGGCATTGAGAGAGCGCGTCCCGACCCCCGCATCCCCGGCCCGATGAACCGACCGGTATCGACCCCCACGTCTTCCCGGGCTCCCTGCGCCCAGCGCCTCGCGAGGCTGGAGGCCCCGCCCGGGGAGCCGCCCGCCGAGGCGCCGGAGGTCCCCCTGGCGGCCCTGGACCAGCTCTGGTTCCAGGTGAGCGGCACCGTGTGCAACCTGCGGTGTCGCCACTGCTTCATCTCGTGCTCGCCCGAGAACCACTCGTTCTGGTTCCTGGGAAGGGAGCGCGTGGCCGAAGCCCTGGAGCGCTCGGTGGAGCTGGGCGTGAAGGAATACTACTTCACGGGAGGAGAGCCCTTCATGAACCGGGAGCTCCTCGGGATCCTCGGAGACACGTTGGCCCTGGGGCCCGCCACGGTGCTGACCAACGGCACCCTCCTGCCGCCCCGGACGGTCTCGAAGCTGGCGGAGCTGGCGGCCGGAAGCCCCTACAGCCTGGAGCTCCGCGTGAGCCTCGACGGGACCACGGGGGAGATGAACGACGCGATCCGGGGCGAGGGCGCGTTCGCCCGGACGATGGAGGGCGTGGAGCGCCTGGTGGCCGCGGGATTCCTGCCCATCGTCACGTGCATGCGGAGCTGGGACGAGGAGGCGACGCCCGAGGTGCTGGGGGCGTTCCGTGACCTGCTGGTCGGGATCGGGTACGGCCGGGCTCGGATCAAGATCCTGCCGCCCCTGCTCATGGGGGAGGAGGTGGGGAGGACCCGGGGGTACGGTCCGGCGGAGCGGGTCACGGCGGAGATGCTGAGTGGCTTCCCGGTCGACCAGCTCCTGTGCAGGCGCGCCCGGCTCGTGACGTCCCGCGGCGTGTGGGTCTGCCCGATCCTACCCGAGGCGCCGGACGGCTTCATGGGAGACACCCTCGACGAAGCGATGGCCCGGCCCGCCCGGCTGAGCGAGCCGGCCTGCCACACCTGCGTCCTCGGCGGCGCCCTGTGCTCGAACGCGCCGGCCGGCGGGGAGGACCGGTGAACGCCCCCCTATCCGGCCGGTCGGACGACGTCGAACGCCACCAGGGACTGCAGGTCCATCGCGTCCCGGCCCACGCCGTAGATCCTGTCCCCGTGGACGCGAAGCGGCTGGAACCGGCCGGGGAACTCGACCTCTCCCAGGTAGCGGCCCTCGGCGTCGAAGACGTCCCACACGGTGGAGCCGAGGTCCTGGGGGTCGAAGGTGGCCTCCTCGGCGCCCCCGGTCAGCTCGTCGCCCGTGCGGACCCGCTGGGCCCAGAGCGTCCCCTCGGGCCCCACGAGGAGCGACGCGAAGAAGGGATAGCTGTCGGCGAAGGTGGCGCCGGACAGCATCATCTCCACCGCCTGCGGGGGCGCCCCCTGGTCCATAGCCGCTTCCCGCACGGCGTCGAGGAGGACCTGCTGGTCCCGCTCCGTCACGGACCGGGCCTCGCGCGGGAGCACCACCACCCGCTCGAGCATGCCTCCCGGTGCGTGCATCTCGATGCGGAACTCCGCGTTCATGCCCGACGCGATGCGTCCGTCGGGGCCGGCGTCCCAGATCGGCTCGGGCGCGAAGAAACGGAAGGACGGCCCCCCGCCCGACAGGTCCAGGCTCTCGCCGGGGGGGAGGACCAGAAGGGTGTCGGCCACGGCCCCCTCGGAGTCGAGGGCCACGATCGGATCCCCGGCCGGTGCCGCCGCGGAGTCTCCGATCTGGAGCACCCGCCGCTGGGCCACGACCTGGCCCGCGACCGGACCGTCCCACCGGATCGGCACCCCCGCGGAGAAGTCGAGGCGGAAGCTGGCGAGAGGCTCGCCGTCGGTGGAGAAGGCGCTCACCCGCTGGTTCTGGAGGTCCGGCACGAGGACCCGGTCGCCGACGAGGAAGACGCCGCCGAGGGCGCGCCCGAGCTGTCCCGGTCCCTGCCCCGGCTCCCCGAAGGTACGCAGGTGCCGTCCGTCCGCGTCGAAGACCCGTACCTCGGAGGACTGGTTGTCGAGGGCGTAGATGCGACCCTCCCCGTCCACGTCGACGCCGACGATCTGGCCGAACTGCTCGGCCTCGGGCCCGTCCAGGCTGCCGATGGAGAGTGCCTGTCTCACCGTCCA
>JASFUL010000589.1:0-3442 GCA_050050315.1 Gemmatimonadota bacterium | reverse complement strand
CGGGCTTCCCTTCCTCGCGCCGAGGGGGCTCAGCCTTCTGAAGTGGACTCCGGGGAGCTACCTCCGGCTGGAAGTGGCGCCTCGCGTCCACCTCACCGGAGAGCTCGCCGTGTCGGCGGGATATCACCTCTGGTCGAAGGCCCAGGACAGCTACGAGCGCGTGTCCCCCCTGCCCCAGGCTCCGGCCGATCCGTACGTCCCGTCGGGTCCCCTCTTCACCGACGCGGCCCTGCTGGAGGCCGGGACCGAGCAGACGCGGCACGAGCTGGGCGTGGGCCTGGTCTTCAACACGCTGGACGCGTGGCGGGAAGGTCGCGCGCCGATCCCCCTGGACGGGCGCTTCACCCTGCGCTGGTCGATGTCGGGCAGTGGCGGGAGGACACCCGAGACGTTCCGCACAGGGGTCGTCATGCGGATCTACCACCGCCTCTGGGGCAGCTGACGCCCCTCGCTCCCGCCTCGCCCCGGGGGAGGAGGCCGCGTTCCTGGGGCTGGCGCGGGGTCTTCCGGAAGCCCGGCGGGCGCCCGACCCGTGGACCCTCAGACGGCCTGGAGGAGCTCCCGGGCGTGCTCCCGGCTCCGGTCGGAGCCGGGATCGCCTCCCAACATGCGTGCGATCTCCGTGACCCGCTCCTCGCCCTCGAGCGCCACCACCCGGGCCGCGGCCAGCCCCTCGCGGCTGGCCTTCTCGACGCGGAGATGCCCCCGGGCCCTGGACGCGAGCTGCGGGAGATGGGTGATGACGAAGACCTGATGCTCGCCGGCGACCTCCGCCAGCTTGGCCGCCACGCCGGTCGCCACCACGCCGCCGATGCCCGCGTCCACCTCGTCGAAGACCAGCGTGGGGACCCGGTCCACCCGCGCCAGGATGGCCTTGAGCGCCAGCATGACGCGGCTCAGCTCGCCCCCGCTGGCCACGTGCCTCAGCCCGCGGGGCTCGAAGCCGGGGTTCAGCGAGACGAGGAACTCGACCCGCTCTCCGCCGCCGGCGCCAGGGGAGTCCAGCGGCGTGAAGTGGACGCGGAAGACGGCGCCCTCCATCCCGAGGGAGGGCAGGATCGACTCGATCTCGGCCGTCAGCCGGTCGGCCGCCTCCCGGCGGGCGCGGCCGAGCTCCGCGGCCGTCGCCTCGAGCTCCTCCCGGGTTCGGGCCAGCTCCGCCTCGAGCTCGCCGAGGTCATGCTCGGCGCTCTCCAGCTCGTCCAGCTCGGCCCGGACCCGGCGGCCCGTCTCGATCACGTCCGGGAGCTCGGGCCCGTACTTCCGCTTGAGCCTGAACAGCAGGTCCTGGCGACGGCCGATCTCGTCGAGGCGGCGGGGGTCGTGTTCGACGTCGCCGGCGTAGTCACCCAGGCGCCGCCCGACCTCCACGACCTGGTGGTACGCCTCTTCGAGGAGCGCGGCACCGTCTTCCAGGTCGGAGTCGAACCCGGCCAGGCGGCGTAGGAGCGAGCGGACCTCGGCCAGGCGGTCGGAGACCGCGTCGTCGCCGCCGTAGAGCGACAGGTGGATTCGCTCGGCCCCCTCCGCCAGCTCCCGGGCGTGCTCCAGCCGTCGCCCCTCCGCGTCCAGCGCCTCCTCCTCCTCCGGATCGAGCCGGGCCTCCTCGATCTCGCCGGCCTGGAAGCGGAGGAAGTCGGCCCTCGCCTCGAGCTCCCGGCGCCGTTCCCGGCCCGCCTCCAGCCGACGCCGCAGCTCGGCCAGGCGGGCGTGCCGCCCCGCCACCTCCCGGGCCAGCTCCTCGACCCCCGCGAACGCGTCCAGGACGGCCCGCTGCTCGTCGGTCCGCAGCAGCGTCTGGTGCTCGTGCTGACCGTGCAGGTCGACCAGCGCGGTACCCAGCTCGCCGACGACGGTGGCGGTGGCCGGCGAGCCGTTGACCCACGCCCGGTTCCGGCCCTCCCGCTGGACCTCGCGCTTGAGGATCAGCAGACCCTCCTCGGGCTCGATGCCGAGGGCGTCGAGGCGCTCCCGCACCGCCGGCCTCCGGTTTACGTCGAAGACCGCCTCCACCACCGCCCTCTCCGAGCCGACCCGCACGACGTCCGACGAAGCCCGTTCGCCGAGGAGGAGCGAGAGCGCACCCACGATGATCGACTTGCCCGCGCCGGTCTCGCCCGTCAGGGCGTTCAGGCCCGGTCCCAGCTCGAGGGTCAGGTCGTCGATGACCGCGTAGTCGCGGATGCGGATCTCGATCAGCATGGTCCCATCATAGAGAGGCGCCCGCGAGCGCCTCAATGGGGAGATGCGTCCCGGGAGCCTCGCGGGGATGCGCCCCGGGGGGTGCCCACCGCTCCGCCCGGCGTGGCCGGTCCCATCCACCCCGCCCTTTCCACCCGCCGGGCCGACGGGGGGTCGGCCTCACTCCCCGACGCCCACCCCCGAACGGACCGCCCAGCTCAGCTTCCGGCGAAGCGTCTGGAAGAACGTCTGCCCGGGGAAACGGACGAGCGGAATCGATGCCTCGCCCTTCTGGACGATCACCTCGTCCCCCGGACGGAGCACCGTGCCCTCCTGCCCGTCCACGGTGAGCACGAGGTCCTCGGGACGGTGGAGGCCCCGGACGCGGATGCGCTCGTGGGCCGGCACCACGAGCGGCCGGACGGCGAGGGTGTGGGGACAGATCGGCGTCACCACGATGCACTCGAGCTCGGGCACGATGATCGGTCCGCCGGCGGACATCGAATAGGCGGTCGAGCCGGTGGAGGTGGCGAAGATCACGCCGTCCGCCGCGAAGCTCCCGATCTCGTCCCGGTCCGCCCCGTCGCCCACGTGGAGGTCGAGGTGCATGACCCGGGCCATGCCGCCCTTGTGCACCACGAAGTCGTTCAGCGCCAGGAAGCTCCCGGCGGGCTCCCCCTCCGGCGTGACCACGTTCGCCCGGAGTGTGAACCGTCGGTCCAGGACGAAATCGCCCTCCGCCACCCGGGCCAGCGTCGCCTCCACGTCGCCCTCGCTGGACGAGGTGAGGAAGCCGAGGTGGCCCGCGTTGATGCCGAGCACCGGCACACCGCGGGTGGCGACGATCCGGCTGGCCCGCAGGAAGGTCCCGTCGCCTCCGAGGGAGATGACCACGTCCACCGGCCGGGCCTCGAGATCGAGCCGGGCGGACCCCTCGGGGGCGTGGGGGAGCGTCTCGCTCTCGTAGAAGATCTCGACGTCGTGGCGGCGGGCGAAGCGCTGGACCCGCTCCAGGACGGGATCGAGGGCCTCGGTCCAGCGGCGGGCGACGACGCCGAGACGCCGGAGCTCGAAGTCCACGGGCGGGGCCGGACGTGGAGGGGCGGGTGCCGGGGCGTCCGCCCCGACCCCGGGACCGTGGCTCACGCCGTCTCCCGAGCCGGCCCGCGCATCCCGGTTTCGGCGACGAGGGCCCGGGCCCGGGCGTAGATCCCGTCCGCGTCGAGCCCGATCTCGCCCAGGAGCTCGCCCCGGTCGCCGT
>JASFUL010000588.1:0-3461 GCA_050050315.1 Gemmatimonadota bacterium | reverse complement strand
CCGGGTGGGCGGTCGACCGCGTGGCCGAGGTGTACGCGTTCTGCCGCTTCACGGACGATCTGGTGGACGAGGCCCCCCACGGGATGGACCGGGGGCTCCTCACGGCCCGGGTCGACGCCTGGAAGGAGATGGCCCGGCGGGCCTGGGGCGGTCAGCCCACCGGCGTGCCGCTGCTGGACGTGCCCATGGGCCGCATGGCGAGGGAGGGCGTCCCGTTCCGCTACGTCGAGGGTCTCTGCGAGGGCGTCGCCTCGGACGCCGGAGTCGTGCGCATCGAGTCCATGGAGGAGCTGGAGCGGTACACCTGGCGGGTCGCGGGCGTCGTGGGAGGATGGCTCACCCGCCTCTTCGGGGTGCGGGATCCGGCGGTTCTCCAGCGGGCGTACCGTCTGGGGCACGCCATGCAGCTCACGAACATCCTCCGGGACGTCGGCGAGGACTGGCGAACGGGCCGCCTCTACCTACCGGCGGAGCTGCTGCGCCGACGCGGCGTCGACGAGGCGACGGTCGCCACGGTGGCCGAAGCCGGCGCCCCTGTGCCCGCACCGTACCGTGCGGTCCTGGAGGAGCTCATGGACCACGCCGACGGGGCGTACGACGAAGCCCTCGAAGCCGTCCCGGCCCTTCCCTCCTGGTACCGGCGTCCCGTGGTCGTCGCCGCTCGCGCCTATCAGGCCATCCACGACGAGATCCGGCGGAACGACTACGACAACGGCACGCGCCGGGCCCGCACGTCGATCTCCCGGAAGCTGGTCGCCGGGACACGCTCCCTCGTCCAGCTGGCGGCGCGGGGGGGCACGGCCGATCCCGTGGTGAGCTCCCAGAGGGCCGTCGACACCCCGGCGGAGAGCCATGGATAACGTCCTGGCCTGGACGCTCTTCGACCTCGTCTTCCGGCCCTGGATGAAGCGCCGCATCGCCGGGGTGAAGATCACGGGGCTTCCCCGGGTGGACGAGCCGGACCAGCCGGTGCTGCTCTGCCCGAATCACGTGAGCTGGTGGGACGGCTTCGTCGCCCGGGACGTGGCGCGCCTGCTCCGCCCGGACGCGCCCTTCCGGGCGCTGCTCCTGGAGCGGGAGCTCGAGGCCCATCCCGTCCTCCGGCCCCTGGGAGGCGTGGGCGTCCGTCCGGGCTCGGTGGCCTCCGTTCGAGGGGCCGTGCGCCGGGTCGAGGCGCTGCTCCGGTCGGATCGGCGCACGGTCTTCACGGTGTTCCCCCAGGGACGGATCTGGCCCGCCGACCGACGCCCGCTCGGATTCCGCCCCGGGATTCGTCTGTTCCGTCGCGTCGGTGGCCCGTGCTGGACGGTGCCGGTTGGGATCCGTCTGGAACCCCTGGCCGACCCTCGTCCCACGGTGTTCGTCTCGGTCGGTCGGCCCCTCGGGTCCGACGTTCCCGAGGGGGAGCTGGTGAAGCGGCTGGAAGCGCGCGTGGCCGCGGAGCTCGACGCGTTGTCGTGGTTCCTCTCCCTCCACGGAGAGGACGCCGTGCGCGCCTGGCCCGGACCCGACGGAAGGCTGCCCCACCGACCCCCGGTGGGCGAGGGCGAGCGGGGGCTCCGTCGTGGGCGGTCGCGGCCGGAACCCTGGCCCTCCCTGAATTGACGACCCGCGGCCTGGCGAACCACGCCGCCCGGGACTTCTCGCTCCATCACGGAAATGGGAATACGATGCACGACATGGACTACCTCGTCGACGGAGGCGCCCGGCGCGCCGTGGTGATCGGGGCCGGCTTCGGTGGGCTGGCCCTCGCGGTGCGGCTCCAGGCAGCCGGCCTCGAGGTGACCATCCTGGAGAAGCGGGAGAAGGTCGGAGGCCGGGCCTATCAGTTGGAGGACCGGGGGTACGTCTTCGACATGGGGCCCAGCCTCATCACCGCGCCGGACATCCTGGACTCCGTCTTTCGCGCCGGCGGCAGGCGCATCACCGACTACGTGGACCTCATTCCCCTCGACCCGTACTACCGGATCTTCTTCCACGACGGTACGAGCATCGACTACGTCGGAAACGCCGAGCGGATGAAGGAGCAGATGCGGCGATTCGACGCGTCCGACGCCGACCGCTTCGACGACTTCATGGAGGCCGTGCGCCCCATCTTCGACGCGGTGATCGCCGATCGGCTCGGCGGCGAAGCCTTCGACTCCGTGGGCAAGATGCTGGGATTCGTTCCCCGGTTGCTCCGCCTCGGCGCCCACCGCCGCGTGAGTGACTTCGTCGCCCGCTACTTCGACGACTTCCGCCACCGCTTTCTCTACTCGTTCCATCCCCTCTTCGTCGGGGGAAACCCCTTCACCGCCCCCGCGATCTACCTCATGATCCCCTTCCTGGAGCGGGAGGGGGGCGTCTGGTTCACCCGCGGCGGCATGTACTCGGTGGTCGACGGGATGCGCCGGCTCTTCGAGGAGCTCGGGGGCACCGTCCTGACGGGGCGTGAGGCCGAGCGGATCGAAGTGCTGCACGGACGGACGGAAGGGGTGTGGGCCGACGGCACCTTCTTCCCGGCCGACGTGGTGGCCAGCAACGCCGACTTCGCCCACACGTACCGGGACCTGGTGGCCCCGGGGCACCGCTCGCGGTGGACCGATCGGCGGATCGAGCGCCAGGCGTACACGATGAGCTGCTTCCTGCTCTATCTGGGGGTGCGCAGACAGTATCCCCACCTCGCACACCACACGCTCATCCTGACGGAGCGCTATCGGGAGCTCCTGGAGGACATCTTCGACCGGAAGATCCTCCCGGACGACTTCTCGATGTACCTCCACGCCCCCACCCGCACGGACCCCTCCATGGCCCCCGAGGGGTGCGAGAGCATGTACGTCCTCGTCCCCGTGGCCAACAACGCGTCCGGGGTGGACTGGGAGCGGACCAAGGAGCCCTTCGCCCGCCGGATCCTCCAGCACCTGGAGTCATGGGGAATGGATGATCTGACGTCTGAAATCGAAGTCATGCACATATTTACACCCGATGACTTCGAGCAACAGCTCAATGCCCATCTCGGCAATGCGTTCGCCGTCGAGCCGCGCTTCACCCAGACCGCGTGGTTCCGCCCCCACAACCGGAGCGAGGACGTGCGAGGGCTCTACCTCGTCGGCGCGGGCACCCACCCGGGCGCCGGCGTTCCGGGGGTGATCCTCTCGGCCGAAGCTACCTACGGCTGCATCGCCGACGACTTCGGGCTGCCCCATCCCCCGGATCGGAACGGCCCCGGTCGGGTGGCGCTGGCGCCCGAGCTCCTGGACCGGGTCGGCGGGTCGGCTCAGCTGGCGCCGTCGGATTCCTGAGGTCGGCCGAGCTGGAAGCGGAAGGACTCCTCCACACCCTCGAACAGGAACTCGTAGCCGGCCGCGGTGATTCTCGCCGGGCGGGCGCGTTGGCCCTGGAGCAGGGCCTCGGTGCCCATCTCGCCGAACAGGGCCTTCACGGCGAAGCCGGGGACCGGCACGAACGTGGGTCGCCCGAGG
>JASFUL010000587.1:0-3472 GCA_050050315.1 Gemmatimonadota bacterium | reverse complement strand
CCGACCGTCGCTCTCGACCAGGACCGACTGATGGTGGGGGGTGTGTCCGGGCGTGGGCAGGACCCGTACGCCCCGGGTGACTTCGGCCTCCCCCTGGACCGTGCGCCACAGCCCGGCGTCGTCCACCGGATCGTAGTTCCTGGCCATGTAGCTGGCGCGGATCCTCGGGTTGTCCCGGTGGGCGAAGCGGAGCTCCCCCTCCTGCACGACGTGGCGGGCCCGGGGAAACGACGGAACCACCCCCCCGTCCTCCCGGAGCCGGGTGTTGCCACCGGCGTGGTCGAAGTGGAGATGCGTGCTCAGGACGATGTCCACGTCCCCGGGTTCGAACCCCGCGTCCCGCAGTCCGTCCTCGAGCCGCGTGGGGCCTCGGGGGGCGGCGGCGTTGGACACGCCGTAGATCTCCCGGAACTTGTCGGACTCCTTGTTGCCGATCCCGGTGTCGACGAGGACCAGGGCCTCCGGCGCCTCCACGAGGAGACAGCGGAGCGCCAGGGGGATGCGGTTCCGCTCGTCGGGCGGGATGCGCTTCTCCCAGAGCGGTCTGGGGACGACGCCGAACATGGCGCCCCCGTCCAGCCACTGGAGGCCGGCCTCGATCGCGTGGATCCGGACCGCGCCGACCGTGGTGGTCCGGGAGAGGGGGAGCTGGTCGACGTGACGTGGCATGGCGGATCCCGGTCCGAGGTCGCTCAGGGTTCGCGAGGCTGGAGGCTCCCCGGCGGCGCCGCCTTCCCTCCCAGGAGCTCGGTCTGCGCCGCGGGCTTCCGGCCCCGGCGCCCCCTGCGGTCGACGTGGGTTCGCAGAGCCTGCAGGTCCCCGATGCCGCGTCCCGTCGCCTCGTCGAGGAGGCGCAGGAGGACCCGCGCCGTGGCGAGGGCGTCGCCGTAGGCTCGATGGCGCGCGTGGACCGGGATCCCGAAGTGTCGCGTCAGGGCGTCCAGGTTGCGGCGACGTAGGCCCGGAACCAGGGCCCGGGACAGGCGGACCGTACAGAGGCGGGGCATGGACGGAACGTCGGCGCCGGCGCCGGCCAGCTCCGACGACACGAAGCGCCAGTCGAAGCCTACGTTGTGCGCGACGAACACCCGGCCCCTCAGCCTGGATTCGAGCTCCGGGGCCACGTGCTCGAACCAGGGGGCGCTCCGGACCATTCCGGTGGAGATCCCCGTGATCCGCTCGACGGGGCGCGGGATGGACCGTCCCGGATTCACCAGCGTCTCCCACTCGTCCACGATCGTGCCGCCCTGGACCTCGACGACGGCCACCTCGGTGATCCGGTGCCCTTCCCGATAGCCGCCTCCGGTCGTCTCGACGTCCACCACGGCGAAGGCGAGCTCGGGGAGCGGCCGACCCAGCGCCTCGGCCCCGGGGGCGAGCGACCAGTTCCCCTCGCCGTCCACCTCGAAGCGTGCGTCGGTCCCCAGGAGCGAGAAGACGGCGGCCGACGCGGCCCCCGCGTGCCCCCGGAGGCCCAGGACCGACCGGGCGAGCTCCAGCGTGTGCAGCGGACCGTCACGGAGCGCCTCGGCCGACCGGTGCACCAGACCGTTCCGGCGGCGCGAGGGACTCAAGTCGTCACTCCTCCGGGCGGCTGTCCGGGCGCGGGCGTGCCCCGGCCGGGGTGGGCCTGCGTGATGCCGAAGGAGAGGGCCTCCAGCTCCATGACGAGGTTGACGTGCTTGAGGGCGACGCCGTCGGGAACGTGGAGGGGGGTCGGAGCGAAGTTCAGCACCCCCCGGACGCCGGCGGCGACCGCCCGATCCACCACGTCCTGTCCCGAGCACGCGGGAACCGCCAGCACGACGATCTCCACGCCCTCGTCACGGATCACCTCCTCGAGCCGGGAGACGTCCCGCACCTCCACGTCGCCCCAGGCCTCGCCGACCTTGAGGGGGGCGGCGTCGAGCACCGCCACGATCTCGAAGCCCCGCTCCCGGAAACCCGCGTACTCGTAGAGCGCCGAGCCGATGCGTCCGGCCCCCACCAACGCGACCTTCCAGGGCCGATCCAGCCCCAGGATCTCCTTGAGCTCGCTGGCGAGCTCGTGCACGAAATAGCCGAGGCCCCGCTTGCCGAACGATCCGAACAGGGAGAGGTCCTTGCGCACCTGTGCCGCGGTGGTGCCGGTCCCCTCGGCGAGCTCGCCGCTGGATACCGTATGCACGTCCCCCTCGTCCATCTCCTCCAGGATGCGGAGGTAGAGGGAGAGCCGTCGGATGGTCGTTTCGGAGATTCTGCGCACGCCGCTGACGGCCTGTCGTTCGCCCCGACGCGATCCGCCCGGGAACGCGAGGCGCGGACCGTCCCCGGACCTTGTGAAAACGTTCACAAACTTCGCAGGAATCTAGAAGGAGGGACCGGCCGGAGCAACGCGAGCGTCCGCCCCCTACGTCGCCGAGAGGAGCCCTGAGAGCCGGATGAAAGCCGCCGGCGGAAACGTCTCGGGCCGGCGGCGCAGATCGTAGCCCGTCCGCGCCTCGAGCTCCTCGACGGCCGAACGCTCGAGCCCGAGATCCGGGTGATCGCGCAGGGTCTTCTGGAACTGCTTCCGCCTCCACTGGAAGGCCGCCCGCACCAGGTGTCGGAGCCGCTCCTCCTCCCCCGGCTCCAGGCGGGGAGGGTCGTGGGGAAGCACCCGCACCACCGACGAATCGACCCTGGGCACGGGTCGGAAGGCCCCCCGTGGGACGTCGAGGACCCGCGCCACGTCGGCGACGGACTGGACCCCGACCGCGAGGGCACCGTACGCGCCGGTGCCCGGCTCGGCGACGATCCGCTCGGCGACCTCGCGCTGTACCATGAGGAGGATCTCCGCCGGCCGGGGTCGCCGGAGCAGGTGGAAGAGGATCGGGGTGGTGATGTTGTAGGGGATGTTGCCGACGATCCGGAGCGCCGCCGCGTCCTCGGCGTGGTCCGCCGGGTCGACCTCGAGGATGTCCTCGTGGACGATCCGGACGTCGTCCCGGCCCCCCCACCGACGGGTCAGCTCGGCGGCCAGATCGTCGTCCAGCTCGACGAGGATCAGGCGTCGCACGCGCCCGACCAGGTGCTCGGTCAGCGCCCCGCGCCCGGGCCCGACCTCCAGGATCTCGTCGTCGGGCCGGGGATCCAGGGCGTCGACGATACGCCGCTGGTGCACCGGGTCCACCAGGAAGTTCTGCCCGAGGGAGCGCTTGGGTCTCACGCCCGCAGGATGATGGCCGTCCGGTCGTCCGCGGGGATCTTCGGCGTGGCCGGAATCGTCAGCCCGAAGAGGACCTCCACGATCCGGGCGGGCGACGCCTGCCGGTTCTCCTCGACGTTCCGCAGCAGGTACTCCTCCCCGCTTCCGGTGACGTCGGAGGACAGCGTGTCCGCGAGCCCGTCGGTGAAGAGGAAGAGGACGTCGCCGGGCCTCCACGTCTTCCTCCTCTGGCCGTACGCATCCGGTCCCGCGATCCCCACCGGGGGGTCGGTGGCGCCGAGCCGC
>JASFUL010000586.1:0-3472 GCA_050050315.1 Gemmatimonadota bacterium | reverse complement strand
GTGAATGCCGACGGGGACGGGGCCGGATCCGAGGTCGCCGTCGCGGCCTGGCTCCGGGCCCGCGGGGCGCAGGCGTGGATCGTGAACCCGACGCCCTTTCCGGACATGTTCCGGTTCATGGTTCCCGAGTCGTCGTGGGTCCTCGACGCCACCACCCCGAGGGCGCAGGAGCTCAGCGCCCAGGCCGACGTGGCGGTCGTCCTCGATACGGGCGAGGCGTCCAGGATCGGGCGGGTCAAGCCCCTCATCGACCGCCGGACCACCGTGATCGTCGATCACCACCCGGAGGGCGACAAGCCGCTCCAGGGGATCTCCGTGAGGGACGCCGGCGCCAGCGCCACCGGCGAGCTCGTCTTCGACCTCCTGTCCGCGAGCGGGGGGCCCTGGCCCCGGGTCGCGCTGGACGCGCTCTACGTGGCCATCCTCACCGACACCGGCGGGTTCCGGTTCGGCAACTCCACCCCCGGGGCGCACCGGGTCGTGGCGGAGCTCATCGAGCGTGGCGTCGACCCGGAGGCCATGCACGGCCACGTGTACGGGGCGAAGCCGCTCCGCCACTTCCGGTTGCTCCGGGCGAGCCTGGCCACGCTCGACTTCGACGAGGACGTGGGCCTCGCCTGGATGCTCGTGCCCCGGCAGGTCTACGACGATCTGGGGGCCGAGCCCGACGACCTCGAGGGCCTGGTGGACTACCCCCGGTCGGTCGAGGGCGCCGAGGTGGGACTCCTCTTCCGGCAGACGCGGCAGGGGGACACGAAGGTCTCGTTCCGGTCCAACGGGGACGTCGACGTCAACGAGGTGGCCCGGCGGTTCGACGGCGGTGGACACGTGAAGGCCTCCGGCGCGCTGATCCGGGGACTCCCCGAAGAGGTGGTGCCCCGCGTCCTCGACGCGACGCGTCAGGCCGTCCGCCGCGGCGCGGTCCGCCGGGTCGAGGAACCCGGCGGAGGGGAAGGACGTACTTGAACGAGGGCACGGGCGCGAGCCGGCGGGACGCGGACCCGGGCGTGCCCGAGGCGCTCCCCAGGGTTCTCCACATGGTCGGAGAACGACTCGGCCCGGACACGCTCGACCGGATCTGGATCTTCCCTCCGCTCACGCGGGGACGGCGTGAGTGGGGGCTGGTGGCCGCCGGCCGAAAGGTCGGGGAGCCGTCCGGGGCAGCCGAAGACGAGGGGGGGGCACCGGGGGACCGGAACACCCGACGGCGCTCGCTCTTCGTCGCGCCCTACACGGCAGAGCGGACGGGCCGCGGGCTCTACCTCGACATGAGACTCGAGGAGCAGGGCGAGGCTCCCGTCGACCGCCTGCCGCGGATCATGGACGGCGTGGTCCGCCGGGCGGGGGACGACCTCGGCGACCCACGGGAGATCGAGGTGGCTGGCGACGCGGACCGTTTCGAGGAGTTCCTGGAGGAGTTCGATCCCAGCCTCCTGGAGGAGCCGGCCCAACCGCTGAACGAGAGCGAGACGTGACGGAATCCACACCCACCCGGCCGTTCATCCGCCTCTTCGGGCGCTATCTGCGTGACCAGGGGCTGCCGGTCACGCAGCAGCGTCAAGCGGTGGCCGACGTCGTCTTCTCCTCGGTCGAGCACCTCTCGGTGGACGAGATCGAGCAGCAGCTGCGGGACGCGGGCGAGCGGATCGGCAAGGCCACCATCTACCGCACGCTCGACCTGCTCGTGAAGAGCAAGCTGGTCGACGAGCACGACTTCGGAGAGGGCTTCAAACGGTACGAGCACCGTCTCTCCCGGCAGCCGGTCCACGAGCATCTCATCTGCCAGTCCTGCAACAAGGTGGTCGAGTTCCGCAGCGAGGAGATGCGGAAGGTCGGGGAGCGGGTCGCGGCCGAGCACGGCTTCGTCCTGACCCGACACAAGCTCGAGATCTACGGCATCTGTGCCGAGTGTCAGGAGGCGGGTGTCGAGGTGTCGGACGACGGGTTGACCTGTCCGATCGAGACGGTCTAGCTTTTCAGGCTGTCCGGGATCACCACGAGCTGGAGGTGCCGTTGTTCCAGGGCGACCGCCTCGTCCCCCGGAAGATGTTCTTCACCACCGGGGTGGGGACGCACAACGAGAAGCTGACCAGCTTCGAGATGGCCCTGCGGGACGCCGGGATCGCTCAGCACAACCTGGTCCGGATCTCCTCCATCTTCCCCCCGGAGTGCGAGATCATGCCCCGGGAGGAGGGGCGGAGCCTGCTGCGGCCGGGGCAGGTCGTCTTCTGCGTGCTGAGTGAGGCCTCGTCCAACGAGCCCAGCCGCCGGGTGGGCGCCAGCGTCGGCGTGGCCATGCCGGCCGACCGGAGCATGTACGGCTACATCTCGGAGCACCACGCCTTCGGTCAGGGCGAGAAGCAGATGGGCGACTACGCGGAGGACCTGGCGGCCCAGATGCTCGCCACCGTCCTCGGCGCGGAGTTCGATCCCGAGCAGGCCTGGGACGAGCGGAAGGAACACTGGAAGGTCAGCGGCCACGTGGTGAACTCCATGAACCACACGGTCGTGGCCGAGGTCCCCGACGACGGTCGGTGGGTCACGGTGGTCTCCGCCGCCGTCTCCTGCGGCTGAGCGCCGCCGACGCGTGCCGAACCGGACGGACCCCGACGTCCCGGGCCGGGGCCAGCGCCAGGGTGTGCCCGCCCCCCTGGGCGACCTCCCCTGGGAGCTCCCCCACCGATTCCTGGGTCTCGACGACGACGCCGCGGCCTTCGAGACCGCCGGGGCCGTCGTGCTGCCGGTGCCGTACGAGGCCACCACGTCGTGGGGAGGGGGGACGCGCAACGGGCCCCGCGCCATCCTCGAGGCGTCCCGCTACCTCGAGCTGTACGACCAGGAGCTCGACGCCGATCCTTCCGTGGTGGGCGTGCACACGCTGCCCGCGCTCGAGCTCACGCGAGCCGGGCCGGAGGCCGCCATGGTCGAGCTCGCGGGGGCGTACGCTCGGGTGCTGGAGGTGGCGGGCGACCGTTTCGTGATCATGCTCGGGGGCGAGCACTCCATCACGGCGCCGGCGGTCCTGGCGCACGCGGACCGCGACCCCGACGAGCGCCTCACCGTCCTCCAGCTCGACGCCCACGCGGACCTGCGTCCGACGTACGAGGGAACGCCGGCGTCCCACGCGTCGGCCATGGCGCGGGTGATCGACCGGGTCGACCTCGTCACCGTGGGCGTGCGTGCGGCGAGCACCGAGGAGGTCGAGGTCGCACGCCGCCGCGCGGCGGGGGGGAGCGGCGAGGGCCGGGGCGTGACGCTGGTGTGGGCCGACGAGATGTGGGCGGACGACGCGTGGATGGAGCGGGCGCTCGAGGCGCTCGGGCCGAGGGTCTACCTCACCTTCGACGTGGACTACCTGGACCCTTCGCTGATGCCCTCCACGGGGACGCCGGAGCCCGGCGGGGGAGACTGGTACCGCACGCTCCGCTTCCTGCGGAGGGTGTTCCGGGAGCGGGAGGTGGTGGGCGCCGAC
>JASFUL010000585.1:0-3472 GCA_050050315.1 Gemmatimonadota bacterium | reverse complement strand
CCTGCTCATCCTGAAGGCCCTCTCGATGGAGCCCAGGCACGGGTACGCCGTGTCCGAGTGGATCGAGGCCGTCACCGAGGGCACCCTGCTGGTCGAGGAGGGCACCCTCTACCCGGCGCTCCACCGCCTGGAGGCGCGCGGGTGGATCGAGGCGGAGTGGGGGCTCTCGGAGAACAACCGCCGTGCCAAGTTCTACCGCCTGACCGCGGCGGGTCGCGAGCGACTCGCGGGCGAGACGTCGACCTGGCGCCGCTACACGAAGGCCGTGGCCAAGGCGCTCGAGTCGGGGCTTCAGACGCCGGAGCCCGACGCCCGCGCCGGGGAGCCGGGCGCAGGATGAAGCGGAGGTTCTTCCGCCTGCCGGGGGGGCGGGAGCGGATCCGGAAGGAGGTGGACGACGAGGTCCGCTTCCACCTGGAGAGGAAGATCGAGAAGCTGATGGCGGCCGGGCTCGGCCGGGAAGAGGCCGAGCGCGAGGCCGCACGTCGCTTCGGGGACGTGGACGACGTGAAGAGGGAGATGGAAGCGATGAGCCGGAAGAGAGAGGCGAGGTCGAGGAAGGGAGAGGCGTGGGACGGCTGGCGGCAGGACGCCGCCTACGCGCTCCGGCAGCTCGGGCGGAACCGGGTGTTCGCGACGGTGGCGGTGCTCACGCTGGCGCTGGGGATCGGGGTGAACACGGCCATCTTCAGCGTCGTGGACGGGATCCTCTTCCGGCCGCTTCCGTTCCCAGACGCCGACGAGCTCGTCAACGTCTGGAGCGACGTCACCGAACGGGGAGGGCCCGACGACGAGTGGCTCTCCTGGGCCAACTACCACGACCTGGCCACCCGGAGCCGTACGCTGCAGGCGCTCGGGGCCTGGGGCGGCGGGGCGCTCGTCTGGACCGACCCGGCCGAGCCGGAGCAGCTCCTGACCGGAACGATCTCGTGGCACATGTTCCCCCGCGTCCTCCGCGTGGAGCCCGCCCTCGGCCGCCCCTTCGCGCCCGAGGACGGAGAGCCGGGAGCGCCCACGGTGGCGCTCCTGAGCCACGGGTTCTGGGAGCGGGCGTTCGGGTCGGACCCGGCGGCGGTCGGGAGCACGATGACCCTGGCCGACCAGTCCGTCGAGGTCGTGGGCGTCATGCCGGCCGGGTTCCGCCCGCCTTTCGTGCCCGGCGCCGAGCTCTGGACCCCGATCTCCGTCGATCCGGCCGCCCAGCAGGGCCGGCGGGGCGGCTTCTCGTGGAAGGCGATGGGCCGGCTCCAGGACGGCGTCACTCCCGAGGCGGCCCGCGCCGAGCTGGCGGACCTGGGAGCCCGGCTCGAGGCCGAGTACCCCGAGAGCAACACGGGCATGACTTTCACGGCCGTTCCGCTTCGAGACGATATGGTGGCCCAGGCCCGCACGGGACTGCTGGTGCTGCTGGGAGCGGTGGCGATGGTGCTGCTCGTGGCGTGCGTGAACGTGGCGAACCTGCTCCTGGCACGGGCGAGCTCGCGACGCTCCGAGCTCGCCCTGCGCTCGGCCATGGGCGCCGGGCGACGGCGTCTGGTGAGGCAACTCCTCACCGAGAGCCTGGTCCTGGCCGCGGTCGGCGGAGCCATCGGGGTCGCCCTCGCCTGGATCGGGACGGACGCGCTGGTCTCGATGGCCCCCGACGGCACGCCGAGGATCCAGGAGGTGGCCGTCGACGGCCGGGTGCTGGCGTTCACGGTGCTCGTGACGGTGCTCTCGGGCCTGCTCTTCGGGCTGGTGCCCGCCTTCCGTACGGCCGCGGGAGATCTCCACGACGAGCTGCGGGAGGGCGGCCGGGGGCAGCTCCCCCGGTCCGGCGCCCGCATCAGGAACGGGCTGGTGGTGGGCCAGGTGGCGATGGCGCTCGTCCTGCTGGTGGGCGCCGGGCTCCTGGTGAAGAGCTTCCGCAACCTCACCACCGCGGACCTGGGATTCCGCGCCGAGGACGTCGTGACGTTCCGGTTGAACCTCCCCTCGTCCCGCTACGGGGACGCGGCCGAGCGCGTCGTCTTCGCCGAGCGGCTCGAAGAGCGACTGGCGGCGATCCCGGGCGTGGCCTCGGTGGGGTCCACCAACACGGTCCCCCTCACGGGGTTCGACGGCGACGCGAGCTTCCACGTCGAGGGACGGCCGCTCCCGGCGCCCGGAGAGGAGCCCGCGGCGTGGATCCGGGAGGTGACCCCGGACTGGTTCGGCACCATGGGCATCCAGGTCGTCCAGGGTCGCGGCTTCACCCCCGCCGACCGCGAGGGCGACTCGGAGGTCGTGGTCATCAACGAGACGATGGCCGCGCGCTACTTTCCGGGCGAGAACCCGGTCGGGAAGCGCCTGACGTTCTCCGACCCCACCGGAGCGGATCCCCGCTGGCGTGAGATCGTCGGCGTGGCCCGAGACATCCGGAACTTCGGCATCCGCGAGGACAGCCGGAACGCCGTGTACCTCCCGTGGGCGCAGGTTCCCTACTCGGTCATCTTCCCGGCCCTCCGGGTCGAAGGGCCGCGGGTCCCCGTCGTGGACGCGGCGCGTCAGGCCGTCGCCGAACTGGATCCCGGGCTCGCCGTGGCCCAGGTGCGGGGGATGTCCGAGATCGTGCGCGGGCAGGTCGCTCCCGACCGCTTCGTCGCCACGCTCCTCTCCCTGTTCGCCGTGGTGGCGCTCGTCCTGGCGGTCGTGGGCCTGTACGGGGTGGTCTCCTACGGCGTCAGCACCCGCGTCCGCGAGATGGGGGTGCGCATGGCCCTCGGCGCGGCCGGCGGGACGATCTCACGGATGGTGGTGCGGGGGAGTCTGGTGCTCGTGGCGATCGGCCTCGTGCTGGGGCTGGTGGGGTCCTGGTTCGCGACCCGGCTGATGTCCAACCTCCTCTTCGGCGTCAGCGCCACCGACCCCGTCGTGCTGGTCTCCGTCGCTGTCGCGCTCGCCCTCGCCGCGACGGCGGCCGCCGTCGTCCCGGCGGTGCGGGCGACGCGGATCGACCCGGCGACGGCCCTGCGGAACGAGTGAGGGCGCGACGATGGGCACGAAACGCGCACGCGACGCCCGCCGCCCGACTGGGATTCGGTCGTCGAGGCCCTGAGCATCTTCGCGGACGACCCGCTCCTCTTCGAGCCCGGCACGCGGTACCTCTACAGCACCTTCGGATACGACGTGCTGGGCTGTGTCATCGAGGGTGCCTCGGGACAGAGCTTCCTCGACTCCATGGCCGAGCACGTCTTCGGTCCCGCCGGCATGACCCACACGCGAGACGACGATCCGGCCGCGATCGTGCCCCACCGGGCCGCCGGATACGTCACCGGTCCCGACGGGAGGCTCCGCAACTCGCGGGCGGTGGACATGAGCAGCAAGCTGCCCGCGGGGGGCTTCATCACGACGGTCGAGGACCTGGCTCGCTTCGCCGTGTCCGTGGTCCAGCACCGCCTCGTCCGGGCCGAGACGCTGGAGCTCATGCTCGAGCCCGTGCGCCTCACCGACG
>JASFUL010000584.1:0-3475 GCA_050050315.1 Gemmatimonadota bacterium | reverse complement strand
AGTACCTGCTCCAGCTCGTCCCGGTGCGAGGGGACTACTTCCGGGCCATGGGGATCGAGGTCCTGCAGGGTCGGCTCTTCCGGCCGGGCGACGGAGAGGACGGACGATACGTCACGGTGGTCAACGAGACGTTCGCCGAGCGCGCCTGGCCCGGAGGCGATCCCGTCGGGAGACGACTCCGGAAGGGGACGGGCGACGAGGCGGTCTACATGGAGGTCATCGGCGTCGTTCCCGACGTCACCATGATGGCCGTCGGGGAACGGCCCCTGCTCCAGTCCTTCTGGCCCCACGCGTCCGTCCCGTGGGCCCGTGAGCTCTACTTCACCGTACGAACGGACGGGGCGGTGGCGTCGAATCCAATGGAGCTCGTGCCGGCGGCCCGGGCCGTGGTGCGCGAGGTCGACGACCGCATGCCCGTAGCCGACGTGGCGACCATGAGCGGTCGGGTGCGCGAGCAGCTCGCGGGGCCGCGCTTCCGCACCGTGGTGGTCGACGCGTTCGCGGGACTCGCCGTCGTGCTCATCCTCCTGGGCGTCTACGGCGTGACCGCCCTGCTGGTGGCACGACGGACGCGGGAGATCGGGCTCCGGATGGCGCTGGGCGCCCGGCGGCGGGAGGTCCTCGCCAACGTCCTGGGCGACGGCGCCGGGCTGGCTCTCAGGGGCGCGGCGATCGGCCTGATCCTGGCCGTTCCGGCGGCCCGGGCGGTGGAGGGGCTGCTCTTCGGCGTCGAGCCGCTGGAGCCGTCGCTCTACGCCGGCGCCACCGTCGCGGTCGTCGTCGTGGCGGTCGTCGGCGCCTGGATCCCCGCGCTCAGGGCCGGACGCGTCGACCCGCTCGACGCCCTCCGGGCCGAATGACCCGGAGGGCCCCCCGCGCGTCCCGGCGGGGGTGTGGACGAGGCCGGATCTGTTCCGGCGCGGGGCCCGCTCAGCTCGCGCCGGCCTTGACGATCCAGCGCTGTGGCTCGCCGGACGCCAGCGAGCGGGGGAGACGGGAGGTGGCGTTTCTGGCGTCCACCAGAACCTGCGCCAGGTCGAAGATCCGATCGTAGTCGAACGCCGAGTGGTCGGTCACGATCACCACGGCGTCGGACTCCCGCAGCCGCTCGTCCGTGAGCTCGACCGAAGCCCGGGCCTGCCCGTCCTCCTCCAGGACGGGCACGTACGGATCGTGGTAGGAGACCTCCGCCCCCTCCTTCTCGAGCAGCTCGATCACGTCGAACGCCGGCGATTCCCGCACGTCGTCGATGTCGCGCTTGTACGCCACCCCGAGCACCAGCACGCGGGAGCCCTTCACCGCCTTGCGCACGTCGTTCAGCGCCTCGCGGACCTTGCCGGTGACGAACATGGGCATCTCCGCGTTGACCTCGGAGGCCAGGTCGATGAAGCGGGTCCGGTAGTTGAGGGTCCGCATCTTCCAGGAGAGGTAGTGCGGGTCCACGGGGATGCAGTGTCCGCCCAGCCCCGGTCCCGGGACGAAGGGCATGAAGCCGAACGGCTTCGTGGCGGCGGCCTCGATCACCTCCCAGACGTTCACGCCCAGGCGGTCGGCCACGATGGCCGTCTCGTTGACGAGGCCGATGTTCACGGTCCGGAAGGTGTTCTCGAGGATCTTGACCAGCTCGGCGGCGTCCGTGGACGACACCGGCACCACGTCGTCGATGAAGCGCCTGTAGAGCGCCACGCACGCGTCGCGGCACGCATCGGTCAGTCCCCCCACCACCTTCGGGGTGTTCTTGAGGTTCCAGGTCGGGTTTCCCGGGTCGACGCGCTCGGGGGAGAAGCAGAGGTGGAAGTCCTCGCCCGCCACCAGCCCCTCCCGCTCGAGCACCGGCTTCACGACCTCGCGCGTGGTGCCGGGATAGGTGGTCGACTCCAGGATGACGAGCTGGCCGGGGCGCAGGGCCGCGGCCACGGACTCGGTGGCCTCGAGGATGAACGACACGTCGGGGTCCCGCGTCTTCGACAGGGGCGTGGGGACGCAGATCGAGATCGCGTCGCACTCCGCCAGGCGGGAGAAGTCGAGCGTCGCCTCCAGCTGGCCGTTCTTCCGCGCTTCCGCGACCTGCTCGTCGGGTACGTCCTGGATGTGGCTCCGCCCCGCGTTCGCTCCCTCCACCACCTCGGGCGCCACGTCGAAGCCGAGGACCCGGAGGCCCCCACGGGTCGCCTCGACCGCGAGGGGCAACCCGACGTAGCCGAGACCGATGACGCCGTGGGTGAGGGGGTCGGAGCTGAAATCCGGGGTCTGAGGGGGCATGGGGTGCGCCATGGAATTGGATTCGTCCACGGCCGGGCCTCGATCCGCGCCCGGCCGACCATGTTCGAGTAGCCCGCCGACCCGGCGAGCCGGGAACGGCGTTTGCCACCGCCCTGGGGCGTGGCGATACTCATTCGCTCTCCGCCGTGGCGTCCCCGCTCGGGTCCGCCGAGACGAAGAGAGCCCCGGCTTCCGGGGCGAACATCTAAACTAACGTGCTCCCGGCGGGACAGAAGCACCAACCCCCGGCCGGTACCCGCGGCTGCACGCAAGCGCTGGAACGGCTCCGGTCCTACCCGATGATCATCTCGCACCGGTACCGATTCATCTTCATCAAGACGATGAAGACGGCGGGCACGAGCATCGAGGTGTACCTGTCACGGCGCTGCGGGCCCGAGGACGTCTTCACGCCGATTCGGCCCGCCGTCGAAGGGCACGTCGCCCGGAACCACCGGGGCTTCTTCAATCCCCTGGGGGAGATGCTCGGCGGCTCCCGGGCCGACGCCATCGAGGCCCTTCGCGACCTCCGCAGGCGGAGGAAGTTCTACAACCACCTCCCCGCCCGCGTCGCGCGTCACAGGGTGGGGCGGCGTGTCTGGAACGGCTACTTCAAGTTCTGCGTGGAGCGTAACCCGTGGGACAAGACGTTGTCCCACTTTCACATGCTCAACTACCGGCGGGGCGAGCCGTCCAGCCTGGACGACTACCTGGCCGGGGACGACTTCTGTCTGAACCACCCGTACTACATGGACCCCGGAGGCGAGCGGCCGCTGGTGGACCGCGTCCTCCGCTACGAGCGGCTCCTCGACGAGCTGGGGGAGATCTTCGAGCGGCTCGGCGTTCCCTTTTCCGGGAGCCTCGAGGTCCAGGCCAAGTCCCACTACCGGAGCGATCGTCGTCCCTACCGGGAGGTGTACACCGACGAGCAGCGCCGGGCCGTCGCGCGGACGTTTCGCAAGGAGATCCAGTTGCACGGCTACACCTATTAGCCGCCCGGGCACCGGATGACCGCGTTGGCGTGGCTGCTCGCCGCGGCCGCCACGAGCGCGGCGGGTACGGGGATGGTCCGGCGGTACGCCCTCCGGAAAGCGCTTCTGGACATCCCGAACCGCCGCAGTTCCCACGACGAGCCGACCCCGAAAGGAGGAGGCCTCGCCGTCGTCCTCGTGACCCTCGGGGGCGTGGCGGCGGCGCTGGGGCTGGGCGCGCTCCC
>JASFUL010000583.1:0-3483 GCA_050050315.1 Gemmatimonadota bacterium | reverse complement strand
AAGGAGGATGGTGGCGATTCCCTGCCGGAGCGGGTCGGCGACCTGCTCGCCGCGCGCTCGCCGGCGCCCGGTGAGGTGGTGGTGTCCAGCCTCTCGCCGGAGAAGGTGGCTCCCTTGCGCCGCAGATTCCCCGACCTGCTGATCGCCTATGAGATCGTCGACGTCACGCCTGCGGTCGTCGAGACGCTGGCCGCGGCACCCGACGCCCACCGCCTGGTCGTCAGCGGGTTGCACTTCTCCACCCGCAGCCCGGAGGCGTTCCGGCGCGCCCGGGAGCTGGGGCTGCGCACCTCGTCGTTCACGATCAATCGCTACGACGCCCTCGAGCAGGCGCTGGCGGCCGGCGTCGACTACATCCAGACGGACCGCCCCGACCGGGCCCTCTGGCTGCGGAACCGATGACCGGCGGCCGCGGCCTGCGCGCCGCCCTGGTGGCGCTCGTCACCCTTCCGGCCGTGGCCGTGATCGTCGGCGTGAGCGACGGGCGGCTCCTGTTCATCGAGTACCGCGAGCCCAAGCTGGTCGCCGCGGTCCTGCTCGGCACCCTCTTCGTCGCGCTGTTCGTCTGGACCCACGGGATCCGGCGGGCGTCGGACGCCCTCTGGACGGGCCTTGCGGAGTCCCCCGAGCTCGCCCTCTTCGCGCTCCTGCTGGGCCTCATGACGCTGTCCGGGCTGTGGGCCACGGTGCCCGAGAACTGGTGGTACGAGCTCCGCCAGGACTCGCTGTTCTTCGCCGTCGCCGTGCTGGTGCGCTGGTGGGCGCGCCGGGAGCCGCCGGTGGCCGGGCTGCTCGCCATCGCCCTGTGCGGGGTGGCCGCGACCCTGGTGCTGGTCGGGGCCCTCCAGGCCGCGGGGCTCCTGCCGTGGCTGACGACGATCGATCCCGGCTACGGTGTCGGCTACCCGTCGCTGCTCGGGTACAAGAACCCCATGGCCCTGGCGGTGATCGGCCAGCTGTTCCTGCTCCCGCTGGCGGCCGAGCCCCTCCTCCGGCACGCCCGGGAATCCGTGGGTCGGCGGCTTCTCCTCGCGGGCGTCGCGGCGCTCTTCGTCGTCGAGTGCGTCTACGTCGCGTTCCTGAAGAGCCGGACCTCGTACATCGCCCTGGGGCTCGGCCTGGTGGGAGCCGCGGGCATCCTGGCGCTCTCGGCCCGTCAAGCCCGGGACCGCCGGAGCCCCTGGGCGGCACGCCCCGCCCTCTTCGGCCTCGTCCTGGCGGCCGGCCTCGGCGCCCTCGCGCTCAGCTTCGCCCTCAATGACGGCCTGCGCACCCGGCTGATCTCGGCCAAGGCCGACTACGTCGACTCCTGGTCCCGGAGCGATCGCGCGACCTACCTGCTCAATTCCCTGGCGATGGCGCGGCACCGCCCCTTCGGCGTCGGTCTGGGCAACTGGCAGACCGTTTACCCGGTCTACCGCCCGTACAATCCGGGCGTCGCGTTCTCCGAGACGGTCCAGCCCCGACGTGCCCACGACGACCACGCACAGCTCCTCGCCGAGCTCGGGTGGCCGGGGCTCGCCCTTTGGTGCGGGTTCTGGATCGTGCTGCTCTGGCGTCGCTTCCGGCCGGCGGCCGGCACCGACCCGCTCCGCTCCCGCCTGCTCGGCGTCCAGCTCGCGGTCTGGGCGGTGGCGATGGCCGGGGACTTCGTGCTGGAGCACCCGTACCTCAAGCTGCTCTTCTTCCTGATCCTCGCCCTGCCGGCCGGCTTTGCCGCGGGCAGCGACGAGCCGAGCGAGCCCGGGACGGACCCGGTGGTCCGACGCCCCCCGGCGAACCGAGTCGGCCGAGTCGACCCGATCGACCGACTGATCCGGCCCGTGCTCCTCTTCCTGGTGATCGTCGCGGCCTGGGAGGCGTGGGCGTGGACGGCGCGGCTGCACGCGTCCGGCTGCCTGCGGGCCCACTCCCTGGGGATCGCCCAGGCGCGGGCCGCCGGACGCTCTCTCGACGAGGTCTGGCCGGAGGCTCAGCAGGCTCTGGCAGCCGGCGACCGGGTGACCCACGGCCACGGCTTCACCAAGACCCTGTTCAGGGATTACCTGGTGACTGCGCAGCTCGCACTCCTGGCCGGAGACCCCGCTCGGGCCCACGGGCTGACCTGGGCTTCGCTGCGCCTGCACCCGTACGACAGCCAGGCGTTCCGGTTGCTCGCCCGGATCTGGGCGCCGATCGATCCCGCCAGGAGCCGGATGTTCGAGCGCACGGCCCGGCGTATCCTCAACGGACCGGCTGCCGGATTCGACGGCGTGTACCCGGTGCGGGTGCCACTCCCTCCCGGCAGCTCCTAGGCGAGCTCCCCTGTGTCGGGCGCCCAGGTCACCCACTGCCATCCCCGTCGTGAATCAGATGTCACTCCCTGCCACGGGTGGCGCTCGGCCGCCCTGACCTCCCGTCCGGCGCACTGAGGCAAAGCCAAGTGCGACAGTCGTTTGCGCACCGGTGTCAGTCCGACCCGGCGCCGGCACCCCGGTTGCTCCACTCTCCGTCGGACGCAGACGCTCGAGAGGGGGCCGACGATGACGAAGTCCGGAGGGGCCTGGATCACGATTCTTCTCCTGATCGCTGCCGGAGGCCTGTTCGCGGCCTTCCGGGTGGCTCACCAGGGGGCGCCCGCCGCCAGGACCGGGGCCGCCGCCGGGGAGGCGCCCCGTTCCGCGGCATCTTCGATCTGCCCGGTCTGCGGCATGGTGGTGCCGCCGGACTCTCCCTGGACGGCGACCGTCGTCCACGAGGCCGGAGACCGCCGGCTGTTCGACGGACCGAAGGATCTCTTCAAGTACCTGCTCTTCCCCGACCGCTACCCGCGCCCGGAGCGCGGCGCGGGGATCGGCGAGATCACCGTCACCGCCTACTACGACCGCGCGACGATTCCGGCGCGGGCGGCGCTCTTCGTCGTCGGCAGTGACGTGATGGGGCCCATGGGGGCCGAGCTGATCCCCCACCGCACGCGCGCCGAGGCGGAGGAGTTCGCGGCCGACCACGGTGGAGAGCGGATCTTCGCCTACGACGAGGTCACCCCCGAGATTCTCGCTCCGTTGCGGTGAGGAGCGAGCGACCCCGAGCCACCGCAAGGACGGCGGGAGGAGCGATCGATCGGGCCGGAGACCCGGAGGGGCGATCATGGCTGGATTCCGATCCATGGAAAGGGCGCAGCCCGCCGCGCTTCGCGGCGCGCGGCACCACCCGCACGCCGTCGCGGCGCTCCCGCCCCGCACCCTCTTCGAGGCGGACGCCCGACCGGCCGAGCCGGTCGAGCTCCTGGGCGTCTCGAAGGTCTTCTCCGCCGCCGGCTCGCCCGGCTTCGCGGCCCTCGCCGACGTCGACCTCGCCCTGCCGCCCGGGACCACCGTCCTGGTCAAGGGACCGAGCGGCTCCGGCAAGACGACCCTGCTCGGGCTGATCGCCTGCCTGGTGCGCCCGACCGCGGGGCGCATCCGGGTCGGTGAACGGGAGGTCACCCGCCTGCCGGAAGAGCAG
>JASFUL010000582.1:0-3483 GCA_050050315.1 Gemmatimonadota bacterium | reverse complement strand
GAAGTACTGTCCGTCGGGCGACCAGGTCCCCGAGGACTCCACGTACCGCAGGGCGTCGATGTGGGGGCTCGCGTTGGCGCTCGAGAGCTTCCGGATCACCTCGCCGGTGCGGGCGTCCGCAAGGTAGAGGTCGACGCTGAACAGGTCCTTCTCGGAGAGGAACGCGATGAAGCGACCGTCGGGGCTCAGCGAGGGCGAGATGTTCTGCCGTCCACCCTCCGTCTCCTTCGTGATCAACCCTGTGCCCACCTCTTCCGGCCCGGTCCGCCCCGTCATCAGCGGGACGAACTGCTGCTCGACGGCTCGACGCCACTGGGCCGAAAGCGAGTCCGTGGAGAGTCCCAGCACCTGCCCGATGGCCGGCTGGAACCCGATCCTCAGGGAGCGGCGGAAGATCTGGGTGACGGCGTCGTCTCCGTAGGTGCCGCCGATGTACGCCCACAGGGCCTGCCCGAAGCGGTACGGGAAGAACCGCTGCTCCCGGGTCATCTGGCGGATGGTCGGGAAGTCGTCGTTCCGGATGGCGTCACGCAGCCACATGCCGGTGAGCGGGTCCTCCCGTCCCACCGACAGGTACTCCGCCATCCCCTCGATCAGCCAGAGAGGCAGCGTCGACAGGCCTCGGAGTCCGCCACCGCGCCGGGACTGGGCGATGTTGTATTGGAACGCGTGGACCAGCTCGTGGCCCAGCACGTGGTCCGTGTCCGCGTAGGAACCGGTGAGGGGCATGATCACCCGGTTCTTGAGCGATTCGGTCACGCCGCCGGTGGCCTCGCCGACGAAGCCCTGCAGGATGTTGGTCTGCTGGAAGTCCGGGTGGTCCGCGTAGATGATGAGCGGCTTCTTCTGCTCGAACTCGTGCTGGAAGGCCCGGGCGTAGCGCTCGTACCAGCGCTCGGCCATGCGGGCCACGTCGTCGACGGCCTTCGCCTCTTCAGGATAGTGGTGGAGGTCGAAGTGGTCCGTCTCCAGCACCCTGAAATCGAAGTCGTCGTACTGGACCTTGTTCCGTCCGAAGTACTGCGCCTCCACCGGCACCGGAATCGCCAGGATCGCGGCCAGGACCGCCGCCAGGGGGAGGTGGTGGAGGGACCCGCGGCTGGTGTTGTCGCTCTTCATCGTGGACCTGGCCTTGCTCGGTTTGTCGGACGTACGCTCGTCCGTGCTTCTCACGGTCCGACCGTCTCCGTCCGACCGTCCCTGGTGCTGTCACACCCGCCGGGGGCCATCGGTTCCTGTCCCCGCGGGCTCTCGTGTCCGTACTCACCCTTCCAACGCATGGACGGGCTGGGAGGATCCCGGCCGCAGCGGTTCCGTTGCATCGGAAGGATGCTTTCCCGATGATTGTGCCGCGAGCCCGTCCCAGCAAGCCGCCGGGTAGCAAGAACCCTGCCGTATGCCGAGCCGCCACCCATCCGTCGACGAGAGGTACGCTTCGTGAGCCCTCCCCTTTACCGACCCCTCCACCGAACGCCCCCGGGGCGGAGAGCGGTCCGCACCGCGTCGTGGTGGGGAATCCTGGCTCTGGCCTCCCTCGCCGTCCCTTCCTGCGACGCCGGGCCCCCCGGGAGGGGCGGGTCGCCGGACGGGAGCGCCCCCCGGACGGAGGCTACGCTCGGAGCCCCAGCCGAGTCGGTGCCGTCGCCCGCGGAAGAGGGCAGTGGCGAGCCACACCTGTCCTCGGGAGAGGACGGCCCGCTCCTGAGCTGGCTCGCGCCGACCTCCGGGGGGGACCACGCCCTTCGCGTGGCTCGCTGGACCGGAGCCGCGTGGGGCGAGCCCGTCACCGTGACGACCCGCGAGCGGTTCTTCGTCAACTGGGCGGATTTCCCCTCCGTGGTCGAGATCGACGGGACCGTCGTGGCCCACTGGCTGGAGCGGGGCGAAGGCGGGGGGTACGACTACGGCGTGAAGCTCGCCCTCTCGGATGACGGCGCCCGCACCTGGTCCGGGCCGCTGACCCCTCACACGGACGGCACCCCCACCGAGCACGGCTTCGTGTCCACGTTTCCCCATCCCGGCGGTGGGGTGGGCGTCGTATGGCTCGACGGACGCCGCTACCACGACCGGCCCGAAGCACCCGCGACGGACGAGATGACGTTGCGTTCGCGCCGGGTCGGCCCCGGGGGTGAGCTCGGCCCCGAGGAGCTTCTGGACGGGAGGACCTGCGACTGCTGCCAGACCGACGCGGCCCTCACGGCCCGGGGCCCCCTGGTGGTCTACCGCGACCGAAGCGCCGACGAGATCCGGGACGTCCACGTGACGCGCCTCGTCGACGGGCGCTGGACGGAAGGGGTCCCGGTGCACGAAGACGGGTGGGAGATCGCGGCCTGTCCGGTGAACGGTCCGGCCGTGGACGCCGCCAACGACGACGTGGTCGTCGCCTGGTTCACCGCCGCCGGCGACGCACCGTCCGTCCAGGTCGCCTTCTCGGGGGACGCCGGCGCCACGTTCGGCTCGCCCATCCGTGTCGACGATGGTCGACCGGCCGGCCGGGTCGACGTGAGCCGGCTCGCCGACGGCTCGGCCGTCGTCAGCTGGATCGAGCGGGTGGGGGACGGGAGGGCGGAGCTGCGAGTGCGCCGGGTCGACCCGGAGGGCGGCGCCCGCGCGTCCTCGAGCGTGAGCGCGGCCAGCGCCGAGCGTGCCGGGGGGTTCCCGCAGATGCTCCTCCACGACGGTCGGCTGCTGTTCGCCTGGACCGAGGTGAGCGCCGACGCCGGGCAGCGAGTGCGCACCGCAATGGCCGAACCGGGGGCGTCGTGAAGGGCCCCCGCGGGACCCGTCTCCTTCCGCTCGTGGGCACCGTCCTGCTGGCCTCCCTCGGAGCGACCGCGTGCGGGGAAGGGGGCGAAGGGGCGGCTCGGTCGGGTCCGCCGGGACCGCCCCGGGTGGGAGACACCGTTCCGACGACCCGCACCGCGAACGGCGTCACCACCCCGTGGTTCGCCGCTCCCACCCTCGAGGGCGACACGGTGGCGATCGCCGACCTGCGGGGCTCCCCGGTCCTCGTGAACCTGTGGGCCACCTGGTGCCCGCCCTGCAGGAACGAGATGCCGTACCTGCAGTCCGTCCACGAGCGGTACGGCGGAGCCCTCCGCACCGTGGGCATCTCCCTCGACAACCGGGGCGCCTGGGACCAGGTCCGCGACTTCCTCGACGAGTCCGGCGTGACCTACGAGATCCTCCTGGACCCCTCCATGCGCTCGCTGGACCTGTTCGACCTTCCCGGTCTGCCGGGGACGTTTCTGCTGGATCCGGCGGGCGCGGTCACCTTCGCCCGCATCGGCCCGGTGATCGAGGGGGAGGCGGCGTTCGAGGGAGCCCTCGAACGGTTGATGGGATCGCCGGCGGGTCCGGGAGAGGATCCGTGAGCCCGGAGGGTGCCGGACGGGGCACCGAGGACGGGGGCCTGCCCGGAGCCCTGAGGAACGTCGAGACGCCGGTGGCCGTCGTCGACGCGGCCGTCGTGCGAGAGAACGC
>JASFUL010000581.1:0-3483 GCA_050050315.1 Gemmatimonadota bacterium | reverse complement strand
GGTGACGGTAGTGCGCGGGCCGGACACACTCGTGCACGACGCGTGGGGCTTCGCCGACCTCGAGCTCGAGGTGGCGGCCCGGCCGGACCACGTGTTCCGCATCGGGTCGGTGACCAAGCAGTTCACCGCCGCCGCGATCATGCGGGAGGTGGAGGCCGGACGGATCGAGCTCGACGCCCCCATCACCCGGTATCTCCCGGACCTCGAGCTGAGCCGCGCCATCGCGGTCCGGGACTCGACGGGCGAGCTGGTGGACACACGGGAGATGACGGAGGCGCTGACGGTGACGGTGCGGCAGCTCCTCCATCACACCTCCGGAATCCGGAGCTACACGAGCCTGCCCTGGGAGGAGTGGGCGCGGAACTTCGAGATGCCCCGGGAGGATCTCGTGGCGCTCTTCACCGCCGAGCCCTTCGACTTCGAGCCCGGGACGGAGTGGCGTTACGACAACTCCGGCTACTTCCTGCTCGGGATGATCCTCGAAGCGGTGAGCGGGCAGTCGTACGAGGAGTACGTGACCGAGCACCTCTTCCAGCCCCTGGGCCTGGAGCGCACGCACTACTGCCGCAACGGACCTCTCGTGCCCGGCCGGGTCGAAGGGTACGATCTGGGCCCCGACGGCGCCCTCGCGAACGACGAGATCCTCGACATGCGGTGGCCCTACGCGGCCGGCTCCCTGTGTGCGTCCACCGGGGACCTGGTGCGGTGGAGCCGCGCCCTCCACGGCGGGGAGGTGGTGTCGCCCGGGTCGTACCAGGCCATGGTCGAGCCCGCCGTGCTCCCGGACGGCGAGAGCACGGGCTACGGCTTCGGCCTGGGCGTGGGAGACTTCCACGGCCACCCGTTCATCGCCCACGGCGGGGGCATCAACGGCTTCGTCTCCTACCTCGCGTACTTCCCGGAGGAGGACGCCCACATCGCCGTCGTGGTGAACACTGGAGGGCCCGGTGCGGACCGCATCTACCAGGCCCTGGCCAGGGAGCTCCTGGGCGTCGAGCCGCCGACCGACGTGCCCCTCGCGGCGGAGGACCGGGCTCGCTACGTCGGGACGTACGACCTGGGCTCCCTCCAGGTCCGGATCTGGGACGAGGACGGGCGGATGATGGCCCAGGCCACGGGCCAGTCCTCGTTCCGGCTGCTCCACCAGGGCGACCACACCTTCGTGAACGACGGGGCAGGCATCCGGATCGTCTTCGAGATGGAGGACGGCCGGGCCGTGGCGTTCGTGCTCCACCAGGGCGGACGGGAGATCCGGGCCCCTCGGGTCGAGGGCGGCGGCTGAGCCGGACGCCGTGGCCAGGCCCCGCTCTCGACGAGCCGCCCTGGTCGCGGTCGGGCTCCCTCCAGCCTACGCTCCCAGCGCCTCGGCGGCGGCCTCGAAGTCGTCGGGACGGACGTGGATGATGTAGCCGTAGCATCCGCCGCCCCCGGTGACCCCCGTCGACGCGTACACGTTGATGTTCCGCTCGTACAGCGTCTCGTGGATCTCCACGAGGGCGCCGGGGACGTCGTCCCCCAGGACGAGGATCGCCCCGTGGGGCCCCTCGATCTCGAGGCCGACCCGCGCGCTCTGGCGCTCGAGCTTGGGTCCGTCTTCCGGGAAGATCATCAGCTGGGTCTGCATCACGCCCACGGGCATCGCGGTGAAGGCCAGCAGGTTCACGCCGATGTCGCCCAGGGCGGAGAGGAAGCGAAACGCCTCTCCCGGGCGGTCGTGGACCGTCGTGTAGTAGTACTCGGCTCGCTGGATCGTGTGTGCCATCCTAGAGTCTCCTCGTGTGGAGCGCCGGACGACGGGGCGAGGCGGATTCCGGGCAGCGGATCCCCGGCCCCGTCTCAAGATGCTCCAGCACCCCGGGGGCCGGCAACGGAGGGCTGCTCCGCGCCCTACGTATGGATCTCGACCACGTCCCCCTCCTCGAGGACGTGGTTGTCGGGCACACGCTGCCCGTCGTAGGCACTTTCGCCCCAGATGCGCGCGAAGCGGAAGTCCTGCTCGAGGTCCTTGTGGATCTTCCGGGCGAGGGCCGACACGGTGGCGCCCCGGGGGAGGGTGAAGGGTCGCGCCAGGTCGGGGTCCTTGCCGGGCTCCTTCGAGTACACGCGGATGACCCCCAGGGCCTCGAACGTCCGCCGACCCAGCTCGTCCAACCCCGCCCGCGTCGCGGACGAAGTGGCCACCTTCGGCCACCCCGCGGCCACCAGCTCCTCGAACGCCTCCAGGTCGCCCCGGGCGCCGGGTCGGTCCATGCCCGTCACCACCATGAGGGTGGGCTTGTAGGTCCAGCCCGGGCGGGGCTCGTCGGGGCTCTCCGCGCTCCAGGGGACCAGCTCCAGGGCTTTTCCCGCCATCAGCCGCTCCACCAGCTCCAGCCCCTCCAGGGGCTTGCGGATCGAGAGCACCAGCCACGCGAGGTCCGCCCCACGGATGTTGTCCCAGACCCAGGACTCCACGTGCTCGTCGCACACCGGCGGAAGGTCGACGAGCTGGAAGGCCACGTCCTCGAAGGGCATCATGCCCGGAACCGGCTCCCGGGTGGTGAGGGGGTACGGCGCCACCTCCGGCTCGGCGTGCGTGAGCGCCGCCACCAGCGACGACTTGCCGGAGTTCGGCGGCCCGACCAGGGCGATCTGGCCCGCTCCCTCCTTCGGAATCCGGTGGCTGGGCCCCCGTGTGGCGCCCTTCTTCCGGGGCTGTCTCTTGAGCTTGGAGATGCGCGACCGGAGGTCGGCCTGGAGCTTCTCGGTGCCCTTGTGCTTGGGCATCACGCGGAGCATCTCCTCCAGCGCCGCGATCTTCTCCTCCGTGCTGACCGCCGCCCGGTAGCGCTTCTCCGCTTCGTAGTAGGCGGGCGTGAGGTTGGCGGGCATGGTCCGGTCCCTCCCTGGCGGGCGCGTGGTGCCATGGTACCTTTCCCCGGGTCGGGCCGCGGGTTCCCGGCCCGGCCGCGGTAGCGAGGATGATCCCCCGAGCCCGGAGGCCTTCGTGCTCTCCCCGACCGCCCGTTGCTCTCCCGCCCGCCGCGCCCGTCGGCGCGTCGCCCTCACCCCGGCGGTCCTGGCCGTCACCCTCCTCCCCGGCGGCCGCCTGGCGGCGCAGGAGCCGCGCCCGGCGCCCCCGGGCGAGACGGCGGAGGGCGTCGTCCGCCACCTCTACGACCTCGTGACGTTTCCCGCGGGCGAGCTCCCGGACTGGGACGCGGTTCGGGCCGCGTTCATTCCCGAGGCCGTGATCGTGCTGCGCACGGGGCGGACCGGGACGACGGTGATGTCGGTGGACGACTTCCTGGCCGACTGGCACCGCTTCGTCGACGAGTCGGACGTCGAGACGACCGGCTTCCGCGAGGAGATCACGGCGCTGGTGCCCCTCGTGTTCGGCGACATCGCCCACGTGCTGGTGCTCTACGAGGCGAGCATCCCGGGCCGGATGCCCGAGCCCCAGGAAGGCGTCGACAGCTTCCACCTGATCCGCCGGGACGGGCG
>JASFUL010000580.1:0-3488 GCA_050050315.1 Gemmatimonadota bacterium | reverse complement strand
TCGCGGTCGGCGCATCGGCCAGCCAGTAGTTGATGTACGCCCCCTCCTCGGGGTTCTGCCCGACGTAGACGCTCTGTGCGAGGTTCGTGTCGCGGTCCCAGGACTCCCAGTCGGTGGCGTCGCGGACGGCGAAGAGGTGCACCGGCCGGCTCATGGCGTCGGTCAGCTCCACCAGCGGTCCGATGTCGTCCATGATCCAGGCGCCCCGCCCGTGGGTGCCGATCACCAGGTCGCCGTAGTTCGGCTCGATGGTGATCCCGCGTACCGAGACCCGGGGCAGCCCGTTGCGGAGGTCCACCCACGACCCGCCGCGGTCGAAGGAGGCGAAGATCCCTCGTTCCATGCCGAGGAAGAGGAGGTCCGGGTTGTCCGGGTGCTCGCGCACGATCTTGGCGTAGTCGTCGGCCGGCACGTTCGTCGACAGGTTCCGCCACGTCTGGCCGTAGTCCGTCGTCTCCCACAGGTAGGGGGCGAAGTCGTCCATGCGGTGGTTGTCGACCACCAGGAGCGCGGTGCCGGCGTCGGTGTGGGACGGCTCGATGTGGTTGATCCAGGGCTCGTCGGGGAGACCGGGGATCCGGTCCCGCACGTTCGTCCACGTCTCGCCGTCGTCCCGGGTGACCTGGACGTTGCCGTCGTCCGTCCCGACCCAGATCACGCCCGCCTCCACGGGGGACTCGGCGATCGCGTAGATGGTCGTGTGGAATTCGGCGGCCGTGTTGTCGTTGTAGATCTCGCCGCCCGAGTCCCGCTGCTTCTCGGGGTCGTCGGTGGTGAGGTCCGGGCTGATGACGTCCCAGGAGTATCCCTGGTCGTCGCTCCGGAAGAGCACGTTGCCGCCCCAGTACACGACGTCCGGGTCGTGGGGGGAGGTGACGATGGGGGCGTCCCAGTTGAAGCGGTACCGGGCCTGGGCCATGCTCTGCCCCTGGGAGCCCATCATGCGGGGATAGGGCTCGATGGAGCGCGTCTGGCCCGAGCGCGTGTCGGTGATGCGGAAGTAGCCGCCCTGGGCGTTGGAGTAGACCAGCCACGGCTTGCCGGGAACGGGCACGGTGTAGAACCCGTCGCCCCCGCTCACCGTGTACCACTCGTCCTGCATGACCCCGCCGCCCCGGGTGCGCGAGGGTCCGCACCAGTTGCCGTTGTCCTGGAGGCCGCCGCACACCCAGTACGGATCACGGTCGTCGACGAAGATGTGATAGAACTGGCTCAGGACGACGTTGCGCCAGATGTGGAAGTCCTCCCCGCCGTCGTTGCTGATCTGGTACCCGCCGTCGCTTCCCGACAGCAGCCGGTCTCCGTCGCTGGGATCGATCCAGAACGACTGGTGGTCCCCGTGGACCCCCCGTGCGATACGCTCGAAGGTGCGTCCGCCGTCCGTCGACTTGCTGAGACCGCCGGAGAGCGTGTAGAGGGTGTTCGGGTCCGTCGGGTCGGCGTAGACGTCCGAGTAGTAGAAGGGTCGGAAGTTGACGTCGCGATCGTCGTTCACCATCGACCACGTCTCGCCGCGGTCGTCGGAGCGGAAGAGGGTCCCGGCGGTGGGGAACTCCGTGACCAGGTACACCACGTTGGGCGACGACTGGGCCACCGACAGCCCCGGCCGGGCCATGGGCTCGTCCGGCAGCGTCTCGATCCTGCGCCAGGTGAGGCCGCCGTCCCGCGAGACGTGGACGGCCGTGTTGCGGCCGCCGTCGTCGAAGCGCCACGGGCGGCGCCGGAACGTCCACATGCCCGCGTACACGTTCCGCGGGTTGGACAGGTCGATGTCCATGTCCGCGCAGCCGGTGTCCTCGTCGACGAAGAGCGTCCTCGTCCAGGTGGCTCCTCCGTCGTCGGTGCGGAACACGCCCCGCTCCTCGTTGGGTCCCCACTCACGGCCCATCGCGCACACCAGCGCGACGTCCGGGTCCCGCGGATCGACCACGATCCGGTGGATCCGCTCGGTTCCCTCCAGCCCGACGTGGTCCCACGTCGCCCCCCCGTCGGTGGAGCGCCACACGCCCAGCCCGTACGAGACCGAGTTCCGGGGGTCACCCTCCCCCGAGCCGAGCCACACCACGTTGGGATCCGACGGGGCCACCGCCAGCGCGCCCACCGAGTACGCCTCGGCGTCCTGCCACTGGCCCTCGAAGGTGATGCCCCCGTCGGTGGTCTTCCACACCCCGCCGTCGGCGCCACCCACCCAGAACGTGAGCCGGTCGCCGGGAACCCCCACGATGGCGCTCACCCGGCCCCCCATGTTGGCCGGTCCGATGTCCCGCCACTCGAGGCCCGCCAGCGCCGCCTGGATCTCGTCCGTACTCTGCCCCTGGAGGGGCGAGGCGGTGGGGGCGAGGAGCGGGAGAACGAGGAGGGACACGGCCGACGCGAGCACCCGGATCCGATACATGGTCCGAACTCCGACTGGAGGAGGGGGGTGATCTCCGGTCATCTTGGGCCGAGCCTCGGCCCGTGTCCAGCGACCGGGCCGGGCCGCCGCGCCCTCGCGTACGCCTCGCCGGCACTTCCCCTCCCTCCCCCTCCGGGCGCCGCCACGGGGCGCTTGCCCGCTTCGCCCCCGGGGCGCTAGGGTGCTCCTCACCGACCCGTGGCCCCGCCTCCTACGCGGGATCGGCCGGATCCTCGAGCCGACCGTGGCGGCGGCGCATCCCACGGGCGCCGAAGCGCCTCCACGCAGGAGAGACCGTCCCATGTCGCCGTCCCCGCGCACCCCCAACCGGGCCCTCGCTTCCCGCCTCCTCGGCCTCGCCGCGATGACCGTGGGCCCGCTGCTGGTTCCGGCCTCGAGCTCGGCCCAGATGAGCGACCGGGACATCGTCGACTTCCTGGACGAGCTGCAGCCCCGCATGAACGACGTGGCCATGCGGATCTGGGACCTCGCGGAGCTGGGCTACCAGGAGGACGAGAGCTCGGCGCTGCTCCAGGCCCAGCTCGAGGCGGCCGGCTTCACGGTGGAGACCGGGGTCGCCGACATCCCCACGGCGTTCGTGGCCACCCGGGGCGAGGGCGGCCCCGTGATCGGGATGCTCGCGGAGTTCGACGCGCTGCCGGGGATCAACCAGGACGCGGTGCCCGAGCGGCGCCCCATCGAGGGCAAGAACGCGGGGCACGCCTGCGGACATCACCTCTTCGGGACGGCGTCGGTGGGCGCCGCGATCGCGGCGGCGGAGTGGCTGGAGCGGACCGGGTCCACCGGGACGATCCGGCTGTACGGGACGCCGGCGGAGGAAGGCGGCTCGGGCAAGGTGTACATGGTGCGGGCGGGGCTCTTCGACGACGTCGACGTGGTGCTCTCGTGGCACCCGGGCGACGCCAACGGTGCCAGCCCCGGATCCAACCTGGCCGTGAAGTCCGCCAAGTTCCGCTTCCGGGGCGTCTCGGCGCACGCCGCCGCCGCGCCGGAGCGGGGCCGATCGGCCCTCGACGGGGTGGAGGCGATGGATGACATGGTGAACCTGCTCCGGGAGCACGTTCCCCAGGAG
>JASFUL010000579.1:0-3488 GCA_050050315.1 Gemmatimonadota bacterium | reverse complement strand
CTTGTCTCCACCGGCCGGTCGGGCCCGCCGGTGCTGGGATGAACCACCCGGAGGAGATCTCTATGATTCGTCGGACACGTTCGATCGCGGTCCTGCTCGTCCTGCTCACCGCCGCCTGTGCCAGCTCGTCCGGGGGGGAAGGCGCGTCCTCGGGGGAGTTCGAGGAGCAGCTCGGCCGGGTGCTCTACCCTCCGCTCCAGGAGGCCATGGACAAGATCCTCCCCAAGTACCGCCTCGCCCTCCGCCGCTCGGAGGAGCAGTTCGCGAGCCTCTACTACGAGACCGAGTGGATGACGCGCGAGGTGACGGCCGCGGAGCAGGCCGAGGGCGTGACGGACGCCCGGCATCGGGCCATCATCAGCGGTCGGCGCGTGGGCGAGACGATCGACAGGGTGGGAGAGTTCCGGGTGACCTTCACCGCCCAGAATCAGGTCCGCTCACAGGCGGAGCCGGCCTGGCACCCCGCGCCGGGGCCCGAGGCCTTCTTCGACTTCTGGGAGGAGGTCTACAACGACCTCCGTCTGGAGGTGGCGACCGGAGTCAGGCGTTGAAGCTCGGCTGACCCGGCCGGCCCGGACCGGAAACCGTTACCTTCCGAGAGGCACGGCGACACCGGCGGAGAAGATCAGCGCGTTCTGCGTCTCACCTTCCGCCTGTCCGATCGACTCGTACTGACCGAATGCGTCGAGGACGTGGACGTAGCCCGACGCCCGGCCGATGTTCGTCCGGAGGCCCACCCCCACCTCGATCACGATCCGGGTCTGGTCCCGGGCGATGAACTGCTGGCCGTCGCAGATGGCATTGATCCAGTCCGGGTCGCCGGCCGTGTCCTGTCCGCAGGACTGGTGGTCGTAGCTGAAGAAGCGTGCACCGCCGTCGACCGTCAGGTACGGTCGCAGGCGCTCTTCGTCCCCCCGGGCCCGGATGAAGATCAGGCCCGCCGTGAGCGTGCGGAGCGACCCGTCGGTGTCGACCTTCACGCAGGCCTCGCCGGCCTCCTCGCCCGTCAGCACGCGGCAGCCGCCCAGCTGTCCCTGCGCGCCCCCGCCCAGGGTCGTGCGTCCGAGGATGCGAATCCGGAGGGCTTCCCAGGGCGACTGTAGCTCGAGCCCGGCCGCCACCGTCGGTGCCGTCTTGGTCTCCGATCGCATCTGCGCGAGGTTGCCGTTCGGCTGCGTGACCTGGCCCTTCCCGAGGTCTCGCGTCGGGTAGATCAAGCCACCCTCGCCGATGACCGTGACGCTCCATCCCCGAGCCGTCGGGGCCTCCGGTGACGCCGGCGCCTGGGCGGCCACCTCCGTGCCCGGGACCATCGTCAGAGCCAGGGACACCGCGAGGGTCCACGCCGCTCGTACGCGCATCGACATCACCGCTTCCTCCTGTGGAAAGTGTCGTTCAAGGGTCGCTCGTTCAGGGAGTCGCTCCCGGTGCCGGGGATCCGGCAGGGGGGCGTGACGGACCGTTGCTGGGCGAGAGGACCTCTCCCACCCGCTCCAGGATCTCCGTCGCCTCGGGGTGGTCCGGATCCGCCTCCAGGGCCCGGCGAGCCGCCGACTCCGCTCGGCGGTACTGCGCCGTGAGTAGATACGTTCCCGCCAGGTCGGCCCATACTTCCGGGTCGTCCGGGCGTTCTCGGGACGCCCGCTCGAGGCCTGGGATGGCATCGAAGGCGCGCAGGGCCAGAGCCGCCTGTTGGTCGCGTCCCGCCATGCGGACGACCCGCTCGAAGTAGGAACGGGCCGCGGCCGTGTCTCCCCGGGCCGCCAGGAGGCCTCCGATGCTCTGCGCGGCGAACAGGGTCGGCCGGATGCGCTGGGCCGTCCGGAAGGCCTCGAGGGCCACCTCCGGGCGGTCGGCGACGACGGCCGCCCGCCCCGCCATGAGCCGGGCGTCTCCCAGGAGCGGAAGCTCGTCGGCCAGCACCCGCGCCACGTGGAGCGCGTCGTCTCCGCGTCCCTCCGAGAGGTAGTAGTCGTAGAGTCGCCGCTGCGCCTCGGGCCAGGGAAGCGCGTTCCGGTACATCCCGAGGGCGATCGCCTCCACCGGGTCCCTGGGGTGGAGGGTGTCGCCCACCGTCACGGGAGCGCCGCCGGGAGAAGTGGAGGTGAAAGGGAAGCCCGCGGTGAGGCGCGCGATCCAGTAGGCGGCCGCGAGGGTGTCCACCGCCGTCACCGGCGCCTGTCGGCGGGCGGAGTCGAAGGGCACCCACCCCTGCCACGATCCGATGGCTCCGTCGGCCCTCAGGGCCTCGTAGAAGGCATCCGCGAGGAGAAGCTGACCGCCCACGCGCGGATGGACGTGCTCGAGCATCAGCTCCCCTCCGACGATCCCGTGCGGCGACGCCGAGGCGAGGCGCGCCCGGGTCTCCACGACCGTCGCCCCCCGGCGCGACGCCGTCTCCCGCAGCACGTCGTTGAACGCACGGGCGGCCCGGAACGGGAGCTGATCGTAGTCCCGCGCCCGGCGGAACCCCTCCGCCGCATCGTCCCAGCGGCCCTCTGCGGCCAGAGCGCGCCCCAGGAGGTAGTGGGGGAGGGGGGCCAGGCTGTCGCTCGTCAGAAGGGCTTCCAGGGGCTTCCGCGCTGCCGCCGGCCGGCCTCCGTCCAGGGCCTCCCGGGCCTCCTCGAGGGCGGCCTCCCAGGCGTCCCGGTCGACTTCGTCGGAGGGGCGGCTCACGAAAGGCGGCAGACCGCCCTCGTTGCTCGCCACGGTCCCGACGTACACCGGGATCCCCGCCGCCCGATACCGGGTGAGGATGCGGTCCAGGTTCGACCGGAACTGCTCCAGACCGGCGCGGTGCAGGGACGACCCGTATCGGACGGTCCGATCGCGGGACAGGCGCTCCATCAGCGTGGCGTGCCCCGCTCCGGGTGCGTCCCGGCGCAGGGACGCCCGGAGCCGGGCCAGCCCGTCCCGGAGGAGCTGCACGATCCGGAGTCGACGGAGGACCAGGTAGGAGCGGACGACGAGCCCGACCCTGCCCACGGACTGGGCAGAGGCCACACCGAACGTGCCGTAGAACTCGTTGTGCCCGGCGTACAGCAGCACCGCGTCCGGGTCCACCGCCACGATCTCGTCGACGAGGTCCAGGATGGCGTAGCTGTTGGTGGCATCCAGGGCCACGTTCGCGACCTCGATCCGGCGGTCGGGGAACGTCTCCCGCAGGCGCTGACGCAGCATGCGCGAGAACGAGCCGCCGAAGTAGTACGGGAAACCCGCGGCGCTGGAGGCTCCCTGCACGACGATGCGGAACGTCTTCGGCGACTTCTCGCGCTCCAGCAGGTCCATGTGGGGCCGCGGAGCGTCCTCCGGGTCCAGGAAGTAGCGGCGACCCACCTCGACGTTGGGAACGAGCCACGCGTCGCTCTCCGTGTGGGGGACGAAGAGCGGGTAGTCGCCTCCGTACCCGGCCACCCGGAGGGCGCCCTCCGCCGCTGCGACGAGCAGGCAGGGGAGGAGGAGCAGGAAGGCGCCCAGCAGGAGACGCT
>JASFUL010000578.1:0-3489 GCA_050050315.1 Gemmatimonadota bacterium | reverse complement strand
CAGTAGATGCAGCGGAGGTTGCACTTGTCGGTGACCGAGACCCGCAGGTACTCGATCCGTCGCCCCCACTGATCCGTCATGCCGCGTTCCGTCATCGGACCTCCCCGCCCTCCGCGACGGACGGCGCCGGCGAGCCGTCGACCGTCCGGCCCCCGGTCCGGGGGTCGGTGCCCTCGACCCAGCCGGCCTCGCCGTCGGTGTAGAACTCCCGCTTCCAGATTGGTAGCCGCCTCTTGATCTCCTCGATGACGAGTCGCGAGGCACGGTACGACTCGTCCCGGTGCGGGCTCGAGACCGCGATGGCGACGCTCACCTCGCCCACGTCCAGCTCGCCCGTGCGGTGGACCACGTGCAGGCGGCGCACCCCGGTGGCGTCGGCCGCCTCCCGGGCGATCTCGTCGAGGACCTCGGCCGCCATGGCCTCGTACGCCTCGTAGCGGAGGCCCCGCACGGGTCGTCCGTCGGCGTGGTCCCGGACGGTGCCCAGGAAGAGGAGCACGGCGCCGTCCTCGTCCCCCCCCACCCGTCCGAGGACCTCCGCTGGGCGGAGGGGGTGGGAGGTCACGCCGCTCGAGACCGTCGGTGACGTCACGTCATCCACCCGCCACCGGGGGGATGAAAGCCACCTCGTCCCCCGCCGAGAGGCTCCGGTCGGCGGGCGTGTAGCTCCGGTTCACGGCCACGGCGGGGTCGGGCGGGAGACGGTCGAACGGGTCGCCCCGATCCCGGAGGCTCCGCACGAGGTCGGAGACGGTGGCGCCGTCCGGGAGCTCCACCTGGAGGGCGGACTCCCCGACGGCGTCTCGGTAGGAAGCGAAGAAGAGGGCTCGGATCTCCACCTGGGAAGGCTAGTCCGACCCGGGAGCGTCCGTCAACGGCCCGGGGGTCCCGGACCTCCGGGTCCCCCTCCCCGCATGGGGCCCTGCTGGAGCCGCCGGATGCGCTGGTTGAGCTGCTCCCGGACGGCGTAGAAGCGCACCAGCTGGGCCGGCGTCAGGATCTCCAGCAGGCGCGCCTCCTCCGACGCTCGGAGGTTCGCTTCCGCCTCCCGGATCGCCCGCATCTCCGCGAGCACCTCCCGCGCCTGCTCTTCCGGCATCAGGGGCGCCGGCTCGGCCGTCGGGAGGATGGACCCCTGCGCTCGCAGGCGCACGCGCAGCGCCTGCTCGCGCGCGAGGAGATCCCGGCGTTCCTGCGCTCCCTCCCGGAGGACGCGCGAGAGCTCCTGCTGCTGCTCGCGCTCGAGGCCGAGCTGCCGGGACACGATCTGTCCGAAGCGCGTCTGCAGGCGTCGCTGAAGCTCCTCCCGCTGCCCTGGCGGGCCGCCCCGCTGCTGGGCCGCCAGACCCGCGGGGGCCGCGAGGAGGAGGGCGAGCAAAGCCACGGTTCCGTACGGATGGGGCCGCAGCCCCGACAGGCCGTTCATCCGCCGAGCTCCTCCAGAAGGGATGCCAGGGCTTCGTCGGAGAGGTCGTCCAGCACCGGGGCGCCGGCCACGAGCCCGTCGTCCGAAACCCAGGGGCTGGGCGTGTCCTCGAGGGCCACCTGCTCCAGGTCGCTGGGCTCGGTCACCGTCCACTGCCGGCTCACCAGCTCCACCGTACCCAGCCCCACCACCGCGATCGCCGCCGCCGCCACCGCCCACCTGGGCACGGGGAGGTCGCCCCACGACCATCGAGCTCGTCGCGGCGCCGGACGGGCCTCCCCGCGGTCGTCGCGGACCGCCCTCCGGATCCGCGACTCCAGCTCCCGCGGTGGCTCGGCCCGGGCCGCGAGCAACGACTTCAGCAGCTCGGCCTCGGCCGCCAGCTCCTCGTCCCGGGCGACGGCCTCCGCGACCTCGCGGGCCCCGGAGGCGTCGAGGCGCCCGGCCACCCAGTCGGGCAGCAGCTCCTTGACCGTTTCGTATCGCTCGTCCTTCATGTCGACTCCGTCGTCTCGACCAGCATCTCCCGCAGCTTCCTGATCCCGTGATGGTAGTTCACCCGGGCCGCCCCCTCCGACGAGCCGGTCAGCTCCCCCACCTCCCGGAAGCTCAACCCGTCCTCCAGCCGAAGCGAGACCGAGAGGCGTTGCTTCTCGGGGAGCCGCGCCAGAGACGCGCGTACGCGGGCCACCTCGTCCCGGAGCACCGTCCGCTCGGCCGCGTCCGGAGCGTCGGACCGCAGCGGTCCCGCGTCATCCAGCCCCGTCTCGCGCCGCCGACCCCGCCTTCGCAGGAGGGTCCTGGCTTCGTTGGCGACGATGCTGAGCAGCCAGCTGCGGAACGAACCGTCACCCCGGAAGGCGTCGAGCCGCCGGAACGCCTTGACGAAAGCGTCCTGCGTCGCGTCCGCGGCCAGGTCCTCGTCGCCTTCCGTGATCCGGACGGCCACGCGCCAGGCCACGGCGTGGTGGCGGGACACGAGCTCGTCCAGGGCACGGTCCTCTCCGGCCCGGGCCCGGGCCACGAGATCTCGATCGTCCACGGCGGATACGGGGTTGTCATGGCTCACCACTCCCTCGGACGTCCGGGAGGGCGAGGACGTTAAACGGGTCCCCGGGAGGGGACGGTGCGGATGCCCCGGAGGGAGGGGGTCAGTCGTCGGGCAGCTCGAGCTTGGCCACCCGCTTGCGGAGATGCTTCGAGGGCTTGAAGACCGGAACCAGGCGCGCCGGGACCTCGACCGGCTCCCCCGTGCGGGGGTTCCGGGCCATCCGGCTCTTGCGCTTCCGGACCTTGAAGGTCCCGAAGCCGCGGATCTCGATGTTCTCGCCGTTCCCGAGCGCACGCTTCATGGCGTTGAGGAACGCGTCGGCTACGAGCGCACAGTCCTTCTTCGTGACCCCGGGGCCGATGGCCTCCGCGACCTGCTCGACGAGATCCGCCTTGGTCATGACCGCTCCAGCTCCGGATACGGGGGATGACGGGGATGTGGGCCGGTCGGGACCGCCGACGGGCTCTCCGCGGGTACGGGCCCGAGGCAGGGTAAGCCGGGGGTCGGAACCCGTCAAGCGCAAGCCTCCACCGGATTTGTGACGACTCCGTGGAGACGCCGTCGAGCGTCTGGAACCCGCGACCCGACCCCTCAGCCGCGCCGGGCCGTCATGAGATCGATGAAGCGATCGAAGAGGTATCGGCTGTCGTGCGGGCCGGGAGCCGCCTCGGGGTGATACTGCACGGCGAATACCGGGCGCTCGACGTGCTCGAGCCCCTCGACCGTACCGTCGTACAGGTTCCGGTGGGTGACGCGGAGCTCCGGGGCCCCGGGAACCGCCCTGTCCTCGGCCTCGACGGCGAAGCCGTGGTTCTGGGCCGTGATCTCCACGGTCCCACGGTCCAGGTGCTTCACCGGATGGTTCCCCCCGTGGTGGCCGAAGGGGAGCTTGAAGGTGTGACCCCCGAACGCCCGGGCGATGAGCTGGTGGCCCAGACAGATGCCGAACACGGGAACCCCCGCCTCGGAGAGGCGCAGGATCGCCTCCCGGGCCTGGTCGACCGCGTCCGGA
>JASFUL010000577.1:0-3494 GCA_050050315.1 Gemmatimonadota bacterium | reverse complement strand
ACCCGAACGGCTCCGGCCGGTACCGGTCGTCGGGGAGCGCCGCCTCTTCGCGGGCCGCCTCGAGCCGGTGGACCGTGGGCATCATCCGGGACGAGCGGAACTTCCAGTCGCCCGCCGACGCACCGAGGAAGTCCGCGAGCGCGCCCAGATCGAAGTTGTTCGCCGGCATGCCGACCACGATCCGCCGCTCGCCGTCCGGCGCGTCCCGCACCGTCCCGGTGTGGCACACGGCACAGTTGAAGTACACCCGGTCGACGCCCTGCACGCGGCGCATGGACATCCCGATGGGGAGGTCGAAGCGGGGATCCCGACCGTCCTCGTAGATCATCCCGAACGCGGCGTACCCGCGCCCGCGCTCGCCGTCCGGCAGGTACTCGGGGAAGAGCTCGGGCATCGCGATCCAGATCCAGTAGGGCACGCCGAAGCCGAACTGCTTCCAGTACCCCCGCTCGCCCCCCGTGGACCCGTACTTGAAGTGCTCTTCGAGGTCGTCGTACCGCACCGGCCGGTCGTCCCGGAGCCTCATGCCGAGGTACGTTCCACCGACCACCAGGGCGACGATCACCAGCGCGCCGACGACCGCGCACACCTTCACGACCGTCTTCCGGAGCTTCCCCTTCCCGAGGCTCATGGGCCGCCGGGCCGGGGCATGGCCCGCACCCCGTCGGCGAACTCCAGCATGAAGAGGATCAGACGGCGTCGGCCCCAGAAGACCTGTCCGAGGTAGAGCCCCTCGCCCACCCGGCGGATCTCGTCCCGGATCTTCCGCACCAGGAACGAGCTCCTGGAGTAGTCGAGGATCACGGCCTCGCCCGGGCTGAACCAGCTCTCGTCCGGGTACACGCGCGCCTCGAAGAGCTGGAGCGACAGGGGACTGATGAGGTTCTTGAGCGAGCTGCCGTTCTCGCTCTTCCGGAAGAACTTGCCCCGCCACCAGAAGGCGCGGATCAGCGTCCGCACCACCCGGTCGACCCAGGAGCCGGGCACGACGAGGGCCGTCCCCCGCGACCGTCCCTCCGGCACCGGTCCCGCCGGGCTCGCCCGGAACAGGTCGTCCAGCTCGCTCTTCGACATGCTCATGAGGTCCTGCGCCGTGACGCTCACGATCCCTCCAGCTCCGTGCAGGCCAGCGGAGCGTCCTCCCAGCCCTCGAAGGCGGGATCGGACTCGGCACCGGGCCGGGGCTTCCAGTCCAGGCAGTAGAACTCGCCCCGGTCCCGGGCCCACGGGTCGAAGACGTTCACCACGCCTTCGAGCTCGGGCGCGAGCTCGGGAACCGTCCGGAGCAGGATGCGCTTGAGCGGGGAGACCTCGGTCTCCTCGTACCCGTTGGGCGCGCCGGGCTCGTAGCGCTTGCCGTCGGGCCCGTTGTCCATGACCCACCGGTACCCCAGCGTCGAGTAGAACTCGGGGCGGAAGCTCGACGTGAAGAAGCGGTCGCTGAACAGCCGCCGGGACGCGTTCAGGATGAACACCTGGAACTGGGTCTCCGAGATGGCGAATCCGTGGGGCCGCCGGGAGGGCATCTCCGCCAGCCACCCGACCACGGCGTCCACGTCCTCGACGTTGTCCACCTCGGTCCCGTCCGGGTGTCCGAGGCAGTCGGTGATGGGGCTGCCGTCCTCGTTCCGCTGGGCCTCGGTGATGACGAGCGTCGCGTCGCAGACGTGGGTCCCGTAGAGCTCCCGGAGCTTCGCGCCCATCTCGGGACCGGCGAGCTCGTCGAAGCTCCGGAACTGCCGCAGCCCGTACTGCCGGCGGAACTCGTTGAAGCGGGGGATGCCGCGCTCACGGTCCCGGAGGATGTCCAGGGCCGGCACGTCGATCCGGCGCGTCTCGCTCTCCAGGCGCGGGATCTCGATGTTCTGCAGGAACAGCGGGTGGTTGTTCAGCGCCAGCAGCCCGAGGCGCTGGCGCCCCATGCTCAGCGCCCAGCTGGCCAGCCCTCCCTCGTGCATCGCCTGCGTCGCCCCGGCCCGGACCGTGGTCGCCACGGGCACCCGCGTCTCGATGGCGTTCGGGTCGGCGTCCAGGCGCCGGAACTCGATGAGGTCCGGGACCAGGGGGTGGAGGCGGTAGACGGTGATGAACTCCTCGGGGAAGTTGAACGGCGAGCCGAAGTGGGTGACCCCGCCGTTCACGTCGTCCGGGTCCGCCATGCTCCACGTGGGATCGTCCATCCGGCTGCCCATGCCGACGATCCCCGACCCCGAAGCGAACAGCGAGACCAGCAGGTTCGACTTGGACGGGTCCCGGGACTCGGCCAGGTCGCGCCGGATACGCTCGGAGATCCGGGACATCCTGGACTCCTCGTCAAACAGCCCGCCCCAGTTGGCGTTCATGGCCCGGTAGAGCGGATCGTCGTACAGGAGCTGGGTCGTCCACTCGATGGTGTGGACCTTCGCGATCTCGGCGGCCACGACCAGGCGGGCCGCCTGGTAGAGCTCCTCGTCCGTGACCTCGGCGTACGTCACGGGCCGTTCAGGAGCGTCCGGGCGCCTGAGCCCCGAGTCCTGGTCCGGCGCCATGCGCACCGAGTCCCGGAAGGTGTCGACGAAGGCGTTGTGCTCGCGGACGAACACGTTGTGGTAGAAGCTGAGGCCGATGTTGAAGTTGTCCGGGAAGGCGACAGACTCCTGCCCCGCCCACATGGGGAGCATGGGATCGCCCGGCTCCAGTGTGGGGAGGTACCCCTGCGCCTCGCCCTCGCCGGGGCCGTCGCCGGGCACGGTGAGGAGCCGCGCCGGATCGGCGGGGTCGTGCTTCACCCGGCGCACCGACGTCGCGTCGAAGCCGTAGATCTGCGAGGCGTCCCACCACGCCGTCACGCTGTTCGCCGTGGTCTCGTACGCCCGGCCGAGCCGCTCCCGTCCCTCGTGGCGGAAGACGGGGGGCGACCCGTCCTCGGCCACGAGCGAGCGGTCGATGCGGTCCCCCGGTCGGCAGCCCGTCTCCCGCGCCGCATCCCCCTCGCACCCCACCGCCATCCACTCGCCCCGCTGGTTCTCACCCTCGTCGAGGTGCGAGAACCAGTCGTGGGTCATGAACTGGATCCAGAAAGCCGCCAGCACGTTGAAGAACGGCGCCTCCGTGTAGTCGCAGTGGGCGTCGGCCTGACGGCCCGGGACGCCCTGCCCGGCGTTGCACGCGTCGGGATCGCTCTGCGGGCGCGTGAAGAGCTCGCGGCTGATCCGCTGGGGATCCGGGGTCAGGAGCCCCAGCCGGTCGCCGTGGCGATTCTTCACCATCTGGCGGGCCGGAAGGTGGGCCGTGACGGAGTCGTCCACCAGCGGGTAGGTCGTCTCGAACTGGACGTTGCGGGCGAACGGCATACCGCTCGAGCCCATGGCGGGACCGCGCACGTCGTTGCAGATCCCGGTGAGGGTGCGCGCCCGGATCAGCTCACCGGTACAGAGCTGCTCGCCGTCCCCTCCCACGTCGGCGTACCGCGGGTGGTCCGGAGAGAGTCGCATCTCGAGCGGCCACCAGCGAAG
>JASFUL010000576.1:0-3508 GCA_050050315.1 Gemmatimonadota bacterium | reverse complement strand
GAGGACGCCTCCGGACGGAAAGCTCCGGCGGGCCACGATGGGGGGCACCTCCGCGCCGTCCGCCGGCACGTCGCTCAGGATCGGGGACGAGACGCGAAGCCCCCGTGCGTCCGGAACCTCCAGCTCGTGCGCGACCGTTCCCATGGCTCCGCTGGCCCGGTCGCGCACCGCCACCTTGATCAGGCTCAGCCCCGGGGGAAGCGTGAGCCGTCGCCGCAGGGGCAGCCACGTCTCCTCGGCCCGAGCGCCCTCGGGCAGCTCGATGGTGTGTCGCTCCACCGACGTCTCGCTCTCCCCGGGTCGGACGTGCCTCACCTCCCACGCGACGTCCAGGTTGGCGCCCCGAGCCCCGTCGGGCGTCGGCTCGAGGCCCAACGCCCCGGCACGGGCCTCGAAGGCGGCGGCGACCATCACCCCTCCGTCGCCGGCCGGGGCGAGGACCGGCGTCGTGAGCCGCAGCGGGATCTGCCGCATCAGGGAGGGCGAGAGGAGGGCCTCCCTGAGCGGTGCGTCGAGCCCCGGGGCAGGCTCCCCATGGGGAGGCCCTGCGGTGTCCGGCGCCGCCCAGTAGCCCCTTCGGGAGCGAACGACCACGCCCGGCCGCGTCACGCCGACGCGGATCCTCCTCAATCGGCCGACTCGCTCGTCGCCCGGGGGCAGGTAGCCCAGGATGTAGTGGTGGGAGGCCTCCCGCGAGAGGGCGGCCAGGGCCTCGTCCAGGTCCCCACCGCTCCGGACGACCTGGCCACCGGTGATCGTGGCCAGGATCTCCGCTCCGGTGGACTCGCCACGTGGTGGGGAGGGGTCCGGCACCTCGAGCCGGCCCACGTCCACGAAGGAGATGGCGGCGCCCGCCCGCTGAGAGGCGGTGATCACCTCGTAGGCCAGACGGTCCCGGGGATCGTGGATGAAGCCCTCGGACAGAAGGAGGACGGACTTGCGGATCCGCGCCCCGGTGAGCACGTCGAGGACGGGGCCCAGGGCGCCCAGGAGGCGTCGCCGACGACGACGAGCGTCCTCCAGGACCCGCCGTGCCTCGGATCGCAGGGAGGAGGGACTCTGCCTGCGGGAGCGCTCGAGGGCGCGCGCCTCCACGCTCGAGTCACCGTCCTCCACGATGCGGTAAGCCTCGTAGTCGGTGAGGATCGACGCGGCCCGTCGCCGCCCGCGCAGCGCGCCCGCGAGGGCGGTCACCGCAGTGCCATCCCCGCGGTCGGCGACCGACTGGACGAGGCCCTCCCCCGGCGCGACGAGGATCACCCGGTCGTCCGGGCGGGCGTGCTCGACCAGGAATCGCTCGCAGACCTCCCTCGCCTGCCGTGCGCCGGCCGGCCCGAGGTGCAGGTCGTCGAAGACGATCACGAAGACCCGGAGAGGGGACGCCTCAGCCCCCGCCTCGTTGGTGGAGACCGAGGGACGAGCCGGCCTGGTCGGCACCGGATCGGGAGAGGCGGGGAGGTCCACGGCCCGGAAGGTCTCCACGCTCCGTTCCACGCCGTCCTCCTCGACGCGAAACGCCTCGGCCGGGAGGCCGGTCACCGGCCGACCCTCGTCGTCGGTCACCACGACTTCGACGTGCACGAGGCCGATCTCCGACGCCGCGGCGTTGCCGGTCGATTCCCGAGGCCCCATCCACAGGACGCCCGGGGAGGCGCCCTCTTCGGTCTGGGCCGCGGCGCGGTCCCCGCCGCCGGCCCCGGCGAGGGCACACACCACGCAGGCGAGTGCGGGGAGCATTGCTCCAATCGCTGTACCAGCCTCCCCCCCGCCGGGTCAAGCCCTCTCGCGGCTCGCCCCTCGTGTGGCGGGCGTTCCGGCGATGGGGCGTCGGTCTCTCTACGGCCTCGGACCGGCCGAGGAGCCGGGCTGTGGGGGGGCGGCAGGCGACGGTCGGGTGAAGAAGACGATGACCCGCGCCACGCCGGCCTCGGTCTGGATGGCGTGGTGCCCCCGCCTCCCTTCCTCCAGCGACGCCTCCACGAGGACCGCGCCGGTGCGGGGATCGTAGACACGGTACTCGCGAGGGAGCGTCCCGACGTCGGGGAACCAGACGCTGCCTCCATTTCCGAGATAGAGGACGAACAGCTTCCCGGGGACGAGAAGGCCCCTCCGAGCAGGGGCGGTCCGCCAGTTGGGCTCCATTCCGAAGGTCGGGTACTCGTTCAGGATCTGCCCGAGAAGGCCCACGTAGCGGGAGCCATCGAACTCCAGGGCGTCGTACCAGGCCTTCCCCCGGGCCACGGTCCAGTCCTGGTGTCCCGGCTCGCCGGGGCGGAGGATCCAGTTCCAGAGGCTGCCGGCCCCGTAGACCACCCCCATGGTGCCGCCGGCGCAGAGGTTGCTCCACGCCTCGTGCCCCTGCCACCACCCGGCGGCCTTGCCGTCGGCCCCCATGTTCTCGTACGTGGGCTCGCCGTTGGCCGCGGCCTTGACCGGCTTCTGGTGGTGGAGGGCCATGGCGACCTCGGGCAGGTGCTCGCCGTTATGACCGGTCTGCGCCCACTGGAAGTCGAGCCAGTCGGCATCCTGGAACGAGTCGGTCCGTCCGTGGGGCGCGTAGTGGATGCCCGTGGGCTGGCCGTAGTCGTCCCAGGTTTCGATGGCCTCTCCGCCGGGGCCGAGCCCGGGCGCGTCGCCGATCCCGTCGCCCCCCACGAGCCAGATGGCGGGGCTGGCGCCGTAGCGCGCCACCAGGTAGCGGCAGAAGCGCGCGTACTCCTCGGGCTCGATGACGTTGCCGGCCGTTTCGAGGCCCTTCCACCCGTAGCCGTGGAACACCGGCTGAAAGACGGGGGCGATGCCATGCTCGACGAGGATGGCGACGAGATCGTCCAGCTCCTGGAAGTAGCCCACGTTCATCTCGTTGATGTGACCGGTCGGCAGATCCTCGAAGGCCACCGCGAAGCCCTCGTCGGCGGTGCGGTCACGGGGGCCCTCGGCCCGCATGTCGGGCTGGATGGTCATGAGGAGGGCCGCGTTGAAGCCCTTCTCCTGGCGGTCCTCCGCATAGCGCCGGACCTGCTCCGGCGTGCCGCGCCAGGGCAGCGCCCAGGCCGTGTCGGCCACCAGCACGACCGAGGTGCCGTCGCGGTGGAGGAGCTGCCGGGCGTCCTTCGGGACGTGCCAGAGCCCGTGCCTGGCGAAGCGCGTCGTGCCCCGGGCGGGGGAGGACTCGAGCACGCCGGATCTCGCGGACGCGACCTGCCAGTCACGCGAGACCATCAACCGCCACCGCCATGTTCCACGGCTCTCCGGGGAAGCGAAGCGGGCGGAGAACCGGTTTCCCCCGTCCCAGAACAGGGGGCGCCGGATGACCCGCCCCGACTCGTGGGTGAAGACCACCGCGCCGTCGACGGACGTGTAGGGGTTCGCGGTCCCGTGGTCGATCTCGAAGGAGACCTCCACGGGCTCCCACCGGGGAGCCGGGGTGGGATCTGCAGCCGTGGCGGGCACGGCGAGGGTGAGGAAGAGGGAGAATGCCGGAATCGTCATCACGAGGTCTCCTCAG
>JASFUL010000575.1:0-3515 GCA_050050315.1 Gemmatimonadota bacterium | reverse complement strand
CATCGTGTATTACACGATGGTCGGTGATCCCGTCATCCACATGATGAGTGCCAGCACTGGCGTCGACCTCGGCGGGATCACGACGAGCGTGGCGAGCATGTCGACGATCGCCTGGGACGGCTCTACGTTCTGGACATCCGACTACTCGGGCACGAATCGGGCGTTCCAGATCGGCCTGGACGGCACGACGCTCAAGACGATCAATCTGTCCCTGGCGTCCACCAACATGGACGGGATGGAGTGGTTCGAGAACAAGCTGATCTCGAACCGCTGCGATGCCTGTGGCGTCTACGACGTCTACGACCTGGACGGCAACGTGCTGCAGGCGGGCTTCATCGACACCGGCTACCAGTCGACGGGGATCGCGTACGACGGCACGTACTTCTACTCGTCCCGGATCTTCGAGAACACGATCGACGTGTTCGACGGCGCGGGCGTCTTCGTGAAGTCGATAACCCTGGCGGGTGGCGACCCCATTACGGAGAACGGTGGTGGGCGCCTCATCGAGGACCTGTCGGTCGACTACGCCCGGCGGTCGGACGTGGTGCCCGAGCCGAGCACCATCCTCCTGTTGGGAACGGGCCTGCTGGGCCTCGCCGTGCTGGGGAGACGCAAGCAAGCCTGACCTGAGGCAGTTGGTGTCTGCCCCCCGGGCGCGGGCCGAAGCGTGGCCCGGCTCGGGGGGTTCCTTGTCGCCGTAGCCGAAGCCGTCCCTCCCCCTCGGCCTTCCCGGCCAGCCAGCAGTCCCCGAGCCCGATCCCGGCCCCGACCTCCCTTCCACGAGCAGCGACCCGACCGAAGGGACGATCCCCCTGCCGGGAAGTCGACGGTCCCGACGAGCCCGGGGATTGCCAAGCCCCGGGCCGCCCCCCACCGTGGTCCATCTCCCTTGCGGACCGTTCCCTCCCTCCCCCTCCAGTCTCCATGACCGCATCCGCGACGCCCCCCCCGCCCGAGGTCCCGGGACCCGACGCTCCCTCCGGTGCCGGGCTCGGCCTCTGGGTCTGCACCGCCCTGGTGGTCGGCAACATGATCGGGTCGGGGGTCTTTCTACTTCCGTCCTCCCTGGCTCCGTACGGCGGGATCAGCATCCTGGGGTGGCTGGTGAGCGCCGGGGGCGCGGTGTGCCTGGCCCTGGTCTTCGCCTGGCTCGGCGCCGCGCTTCCCCGCCTCGGTGGGCCGTACGCCTTCGCCCACGAGGGGTTCGGCGACTTCGGCGGCTTCTGGGTGGCCTGGGCCTACTGGATCTCGATCTGGACGACGAACGCGGCGCTGGCCGTCGCGTTCATCAGCTACACCACCGTCTTCCTGCCCGTGCTGGGCTCGTCGGCCGCCGCGGGCGCCGTGGGAGCCGTCGGGGCGCTCTGGCTGCTCACGGGCGTCAACGTGATGGGGGTGCGCGAGGCGGGACGGGTCCAGCTCGTCACGACGGTGCTGAAGCTGCTCCCGCTGGTGGCGGTGGCGTTGTTCGGGTTCTTCGCCTTCGAGCCGGGTCACTTCCAGCCGTTCAACCCTTCGGGCGAGACCCCCCTCGGCGCGGTGACGGCGACGGTGACGCTCACCCTGTGGGCCTTCCTGGGGCTCGAGTCGGGCACCGTGCCCGCCGCCGACGTGAAGGACCCGTCGCGGACGATCCCGAGGGCGACCATGCTCGGCACCCTGATCGCCGCCGTCGTCTACATCGTCACCACCGTGGCCGTGATGGGGATCATCGCCCCCGGCGAGCTGGTGGACTCCGCCGCGCCCTTCGCGGACGCCGCCGCCCGGCTCTGGGGCGGATGGGGGCGGGGGCTGATCGCGGCCGGCGCCGCCATCTCCTGCTTCGGCGCGCTGAACGGCTGGGTCCTGATCTCCGGCCAGGTGCCGCGGGCTGCGGCTCTGGACCGGCTCCTGCCCCGGCGGCTCGCCCGGCTGAACTCCCGCGGCACGCCCGCGTTCGGAATCGTCTTCTCCAGCGGGGTGGCCACGGTCCTCATCGCCATGAACTACACCCAGGGGCTGGTTCAGGCGTTCACCTTCCTGATCCTCCTGGCCACGCTGGCGACGCTCATGCCCTACATCTTCTCGACCATGACCGCGGTGATGCTGGAGCTCCGGGAGGGAGCCCGCGTGGGCGGCAGCAACGTCCTCCGTCTGGTCGTCGCCGCGATCGCCTTCGCCTACTCGGTGGTGGCCGTCGTCGGCGCGGGGCGGGACGCGGTGTACTGGGGCTTCCTGCTCCTCCTGCTCGGCCTGCCCGTGTACGTCGCGATGCGGTGGAGGGGGCGGGAGGAGGCCGCCGTGCCGTAGCGGCTCCGTCCGCGCCATCCGTCCTTTCCCGAGGGTCCGTGCGACCGCTGCCCGGAGATGCGCCATGAACGACCGAGCCGACGACGAGCGGGATCTCAGGCGGATCGTGCAGGAGCTGTACGCGTCGGGGTCGTCTCCGGCGGGTGTGGCCCCTCCCGTCGAGGCGGACCGGCACCTCCTCCACCCCCTGGTGCGGAAGTGCAGGACGCTCCAACGAGGAGAACCTGTTGGCGGAGGCTCCGGATCGAGCCGAGCACGGCGCCACGTGAAGATGTAAGAAACTCTTTCCGTAATGTAATATACATATTACTTTGTGGATGATGTATCTTACATTCTCCGGCGGAGGAGGCCGTCGTGAGTGCAGGTGAGATGAGCCAGACACGGTTGAGGGCGTGGTGGGCGGCGGGAATCTGGATGGTCGTCGCGGTCGGGTTCGCGGTGGCGTTCTTCGCCGGAGGTGGCCCCGGGGAGTACGCGGACGACCGGGTGCGGATCGTGGCCGGCGCGGTGGCGATCGCCGTCGGGTACGGCGCCTTTCTGCTGGCGATGTGGGTCACGCGTGCCCGGCGGGGCGAGGTGGTGTCGGACGAGCGGGACGCGGAGGTGGTGGCGCGGGCGTCCCGGGCGACGTTGATCGTGGTGCTGGTCGGGGTGTACGCACTGACGGTGGGGTTGTGGGAGACACACCGTGCCGAGGGCGTGGTGCCGGTGGGATGGATGTGGTTTCTGGCGTACGGCACGGTCATCGCGACCTTCGTGGTGCACTCGGTGGCGACGCTGGTGGTGGACGGGAGGTCCGGGGGGCATGGCTGAGGACCGGATCCGCAACCGGGTCCGGCGTCTGCGCTTCGAGAACGGCGAGATGACGCAGGAGGAGCTGGCGGAAAGGGCCGGCTGTACGCGCCAGACCATCGGCGCCCTGGAGCAGGAGAGGTACGTGCCGTCGCTCGGCCTGGCGTTCCGGATCGCCCGGGCCTTCGGTGTGGGCGTAGAGGAGGTGTTCGAGTACGAGGGGTGAGGTCCGGTGATCCGGACACCGGGCCGGGAGCAGGTCGGATGCGGATCACGAGGTGGGGGACGACACTCTGCGTGGCGTTGGTCGCGTGCCGGGACGGGACGCCGCGGGCCCAGGAGGCTGCCGGAGTGGAAGAACCCTTCCGGTCGGCCGAGCTGACGGTGGAGGTTCCGACCGGCGTGCTGGCCGGGACGCTGACCTGGCCCTCGGA
>JASFUL010000574.1:0-3524 GCA_050050315.1 Gemmatimonadota bacterium | reverse complement strand
GAATTCGAGACCCCTCCGAGCCGGTCGCGTCGCGGGCTCACCCGGTGGTCCTTCGACGTCCGCTACGCCCTCCGCCAGCTCCGGGCGGCGCCGTTCTTCACCCTCGTGGCCGTGGCCTCGATCGCGGTCGCCATCGCGTCCAACACGCTCGCCTTCAGCATCGTGAACGCGCTCCTGCTCCGGGATCCGGGCTTCGGGGATTCCGAGCACCTGGTGGAGATCTACACCGGCAGCGTGGACGATCCCCAGAGACAGTCCGTCGCGTCCTGGCCGATCGCGGACGACATCCGCGGATTCACCGATCTGTTCGAGGGGGTGGTCGGATACGAGCCGCTGTTCGGACGCATGCTCCTGGACGGGAGCTACCTCCCGGTGTTCGGAGAGGTCGTGGGACGCGACTTCTTCGACGTGCTCGACGTGCCGCTGGCCCTGGGTCGCGGCTTCACGGTGGAGGACGAACGGCTCGGGACCGGGGTCGCCGTGCTCGCGTGGGAGACGTGGCAGAGCCGCTTCGACGGCCGCCGCGACGCCCTCGGCACGGAGATCGAGATCAACGGGGAGCCCGTCACGGTCGTCGGCGTCGCCCCGGAGAGCTTCCGGGGAGCGATTCCCGCACTGGCCAAGCACGTCTGGCTGCCGCGCTGGACGCTCCCCCTGGGCCGGGCCGAGGCCTCCGCCGGGACGCCGGCGCCGGACAGGGATCGCGAGCGGTGGCAGACCCAGCTCAAGGGACGCCTCCGTCCCGGCGTCTCCGCCGCGGACGCCGAAGCCGTCCTCGTGCGGAGCGCGCCGGAGCTCGCGGCCACCCATCCGGAGAGCTACTCGGAGGTCCGCTTCCGGGTGATGCCCACCGACGACGTCGCACTCTCGCCCGCCATGGACGGGGTGGCCTTCTCCCTGGCCGGTGGCGTCATGGTCGTGGTGGCGCTGGTGCTCGTCATCGCGAGCCTGAACCTGGCCGGGTTCCTCCTGGCCCGCGGGGCCGACCGCTGGGACGAGCTCCAGCTGCGCCAGGCGCTGGGTGCCACCCGCGCCCGGCTCGTCGGGCAGCTCTTCATCGAGTCGCTGGTGCTCGCCACCGCGGGAGGAGCGCTGGGACTGGCCCTCTGCTGGCTGGCCCTCGAGGCCTTCGCCCGGGTCCGGCTCCCCCTCCCGATCCTCCTCGACTTCGATTTCTCCATCGACCGGTCGGTTCTGCTCTTCACCCTGGGGGTCACGCTGGTGGCTTCCCTGCTGTTCGGGCTCGTGCCCGCGTGGCAGTCGACCCGGAGCCACGGCAACCGGGGCCTTGCGGGTGGAGGAGGGCGGCGGGTCACCGGATCCAACCGCCTTCGTTCGTTCCTCCTCGCCGTGCAGGTGGCGGTCTCCCTCGTGTTCCTGGTCACGGGCGGCCTCTTCACCCGTAGCCTGTGGGCGGAGACGGGAGTCGATCCCGGATTCCGGACGACGAACGCCGCGATCCTGACCCTGGAGCTGGCCTCGGGGGGCTACGGACGGGACGAGCTCGGGGGCTTCCTGGAGAGGATGCGGTCGGCCACGGCCCATCGGCCACGCCTGGAGAGCGTCGCGTTCACGACCCGGGTTCCCATGGGCACGGTGACCTCGTCGGCCGACGTCGTCCTTCCGTCGTCCGGGACCGACCAGGTCTTCCCCGTCGAGTCCTTCTTCGTGTCCCCCGAGTACTTCGAAGCCATGGCGATCCGGCTCCTCGAGGGGCGGGCGATCCGGGCCGGCGACCGGCGGGACACGCCCGACGTGGTGGTGGTGAGCCGGTCGTTCGTCCAACGGTTCGAGGGCGAGGGGGCGTCGCTGGGGGCGACGATCCAGATCGACGGAAGGCCCGCGGAGATCGTCGGAGTCGTCGAGGACGTGCGGGTCGATCGTCCCCGAGAGGGAGCTACGCCTCACCTGTACCGGCCCCTCGCCCAGACCGGCGCGTTCCTCCTCTCCGTGGTGGGTGTGACCTCCGGGTCGAGCGGGGAGGCCCTGCGGGCGTTGCGGTCGTCCCTCGACGAGGTCGATCGCAACGTCGTCGTGTGGAGCGCGTCCACCATCGAAGACCACGTCTCGTTCAAGCTCATGGGACCTCGGATCGCCGCGGGCCTCCTCGTGACGGCCGCGGCCATCGCCCTGTTCCTGACGGTCGTGGGGGTCTTCGGCTCGGTGAGCTACGCCACCAGTCGGCGGGCACGGGAGATGGCGATCCGGCTGTCCCTCGGCGCGACCCCCGGGTCGGTGACCCGCCTCGTGGTGCTATCCATGCTCCGCGTCATCGGCGTGGGTGCCGTGGTCGGTCTCGCGCTGTCCCTCGCGGGGACGGGGGTCGTCCGCGGCCTCCTCTACGGCGTCGGGCCCTTCGACGTCTGGACCTTCTTCGTCGCGGTCTCCCTCCTGGCCACCACGGCCGTGCTCGCGGCCCTCCTGCCGGCGCGGAGGGCCGGAAGGGCCGAGCTCGTCACGATCCTGAAGGACGCCTAGCCGGGGTTCCGGAGCGGCGGCGTCGCCTCGGCGGCTGGCAGCTCTCTCCCGGGGTCCCTATTGTGACGCGCCGGCCCTCCGGCGTCGGCAGGAAGCCCGTCGGTCCACGCTGGGAGGTTCCTTGGACCCCGCAATCCTCCTTCTCCTGACCGTCGTCGTCTTCGGCGGCATCTGGGGGTCGCTGATCCTCGTCGCGGTCCTGAAGAGGTACGTGCTGCCCGGGGAGACCCCGGTGGACTCGCGGATCGAAGACCTGCTCGAAGACAGTCACCAGCTCCAGACACGCCTCGAGCGACTCGAAGAGGAGGTCGGGTTCCTGCGCGAGCTGCGCAGCCCTCCGTCGTCGACGCGGCTGCCCCCCGCCGACGACCCGGACGCCTGAGGCCCGGAGGCTTCGGCGGCCCAGCGGGTGCTCCTCGTCTCCCGCCCGGATCGATCGGCCGGGCCACGGTGGGGCCGTGGGCCTCTCACACGTCGAGTCGACCGCCCTCGGAGCGCCCGTCCGGGCCCGCCCCCTCCCCCCGGGTCACAGCGACTCCCTCCCGGGTCGGACGCGGCTCGAGCTCTCCGAGCGCCGCGAGCGCCTCGGCGTGGAGCGCGGCCAGTCCGGCGTAGAAACGGAGGATCACGCCGCCGTGCTCGGACAGCCGCTCCTGGTCGAGAAGGGCCCGCAGCCGAGCCGCCCGCTCCTCCGCGCGTCGGGCGGCCGCCCGGAGAGGGTGGCGCAGCCCCAGGCCCGACGCGAAGACCCCCGCCACCAGCAGGTCCGAGTACATCGGGGCCGGCTCCTCCAGACCGCTCCGCACGAGATCGGCCAGTCGCGCCCGTCCGCGGCTCGTGAGATCGTACCGGGTCCTCGACCTCCCACGGTCACCGGACTCGGAGATCCCCGTGACCCACCCCCGCTCCTCCATCCGCCGGAGGACGACGTAGACGGTCGACTCCGGAACGCGAGCCCACTGCCGGACCTCCATGTCGCGGATCCGTTGCACCAGGTCGTAGGCGTGGGTCGATCCGCCGGAGAGGAGGGCGAGGAGCGTCAGCTC
>JASFUL010000573.1:0-3526 GCA_050050315.1 Gemmatimonadota bacterium | reverse complement strand
CGGCCGGCTACCTGGGCAGCCTGCTGTGGGGCGTGCTCCTGGTGATGCTGGCTCACGCGCGCAGGATCTCCCCGAGCTGGATCCTCGGCGGGGTGGGCGGGGTGGTGGTGGCCCTCACCGTGGTCTACGTCCGGAGCCTGTTCGGCGTGGGCTTCGGCATCCTCTTCGGGGGGGTGCTCATGGTCGGGGGGCGTCTCCTGCCCGCCCTGTGGGCCAGCCGCACCCTGCTGGTGCTCGGCCTGACCAGCTGCCTCTATGCCATCCTCGACATCAAGAGCGACGTGCTGGAGCGGTCCCACCTGCCCTCGGACGCGGCCATGCTGGCGGAGGTGACGGGAGTGCCCACCGTCGTCTGGGGAGTGCTCTGGATCGTGGTCGCCGTGGGCGTGAGCGTGGTTCTCTTCCGCTGGGCCTGGAAGCGCGCCTGAGCCACGGCATGGCGTGCAAGCTGCGGTTGTGCACCTGCGGGCGACCTTCTAGCTTCGTGGTGGCCGAAAACGGCCTGGGCCGACGGACCCGACCCCAGACGGGTCGGCCGCGCGGACCGCGGGGCATCGACCCCGCTGGCGCAGACGCCCGATGTTTCCCCGAGAAAGGAGGTGATCCCTTGTCTAGTCCGAGTACATACCTGTCCCGGCACGGGCACGCGATCGCCGCTTCGGACGCGTAACGCGCTCGAAACGCAAGATCGAAGCTGATCCGGCCGGAGCGGCCATCGCGCCGGGACGGACAGTACTGTAGAGGGCGTCATCGGGAGGCCTTGCCCGGTGGCGCCCTCCGTTGTTTCGGCACGCCCGTCCCCTGACCTGGTCCCCCCTCCTCCCGGGACCCCTTCTCGGCGCGCCCCCCCGGTAGGGGTTTTCCCTGCCTCCCACCCCGTAGAACTCCCCGCTTCGCGATCCCACGGGTCCGAATAGTGTAGAGGTCGGCGCCGGCGCTCCCGGCGCCGGTTCGCGCACGCCCGTCGCTCGGGCACCGTCCGGCGGCGTCCGCGCGGCACCAACCACCCCACATCCCGAGAGAATCCGACCGATGAGAAGGACCATCGCTCTCCTCGTCCCGGTCCTCGCGGCGGCGGTGCTGGCGCCGCCGGCGGCGGCCCAGAGTGGCGACTCCGACGGCATCTTCCCCTTCCCGTGGCACCGGATCGACCTGGACAACGGCTTCCGCGCGTACTTCGTCGAGGCGGGCGCGCCCGGCCAGATCGCGTACGTGAGCATGGTCCGGACCGGCGCCCGGGACGAGGTGGAGACGGGCAGGACCGGATTCGCCCACTTCTTCGAGCACATGATGTTCCGGGGCACGGACAAGTACCCCAACTACGACGCGGTCACGGAGCGCATCGGCGCCGCCCGCAACGCGTTCACCTCCAACGACATGACGGTCTACTACGTGGTGGCGGCCTCCGACTACCTGGAGCAGATCGTCGATCTCGAGTCCGACCGCTTCAAGAACCTGAAGTACCCGGAGCAGGCGTTCCGCACCGAGGCGGGCGCCGTGCTGGGCGAGTATCAGAACAGCGCGAACAGCGCCTTCAGCGTCCTCGACCGGACCGTGCGTGAGACCGCGTTCCAGGAGCACACGTACCGGCACCAGACCATCGGCTTCGAGCAGGACGTCCGGGCCATGCCGGAGGGCTACCAGTACAGCATCGACTTCCACCGGCGCTTCTACCGCCCCGAGAACGTGGTGCTGGTGATCGCGGGCGACTTCGACGTCGCCGAGGCCGAGCGCCTGGTCCGCGAGCACTACGAAGACTGGGAGCCCGGGTACCAGCCTCCGGACATCCCGATCGAGCCGGTGCAGACGGAGCGCCGTACGGAGGTCGTCGAATACGACGGCAGGACGCTCCCCATCGTATCGCTCAACTGGAAGGGTCCCGCCTGGGATCCGGACGACCGCATCGCCGTCGCGGCCGAGGTGCTGGGGGCCGTGGCCTTCGGGTCCAACTCCGACCTCTACCGCCAGCTCGTCATCGAGGAGCAGAAGGTCCAGTTCCTCCAGGCGGGCTTCTTCCTGTCCCGGGACCCGGACCTCCTCAGCGTGACCACCATGGTCACCGATCCGGCCAACGTCGACGAGGTGCGCGCCGACGTCCTGGCCGAGGCGCGACGCTTCCAGTCGGAGCTGGTGGAGCCGGACGAGCTCGCGGCCACGAAGAGCGCCATGAAGTACGGCTTCCTCATGGGCCTGGAGACCGCCCAGGACGCCGCCTTCGCGCTCATCGGCACCGTCATCGACACCGGGACCGCGGAGGCGCTGAACCGATACTACGAGACGCTCGAGTCGGTCACGCCCGAGGACGTCCGTGAGGCGGCCCGACGCTACCTCGTGGAGCAGAAGCTGACCGACGTGACGTTGGTGCAGAAGGAGGGGATCTCATGACCATGCGGAGCCTCACGGCCCTGACCGCCGTGGCCCTGGCGGCCGCGGCGCCGGCCGCCGCCACCGGCGGAGCCGATTCCCCGCACGCCACGCCCGACGAGGGGGGCGTCCGGGCACCGACGGTGGACCAGCGCCTCGTCACCCTCCCCGAGGAGGGCTCGCCCTTCATCGCCTTCAACATCTGGGTCGAGGCGGGATCGCAGGACGACCCCGCCGGCAAGGAGGGGCTCGCGGCCCTGACGGCGGCGGTGCTGAGCGACGGATCCACCACGGACCACACCTACCAGGAGATCCTCGAGGCCCTCTACCCCATGGCCGCCGGCTACAACGCGTCGGTGGACAAGGAGATGACCGTCTTCCGGGGCGTGATCCACGAGGATAACCTGGAGGCCTACTACGACCTCTTCCGCGCGGCGCTCCTGGAGCCCGCCTTCGCCGAGGAGGACTTCCAGCGGGTGAAGTCCCAGGTGATGAACTACCTGGAGCGTGGCCGCCGCTTCAACCGGGACGAGGAGCTGAGCAAGGAGCTCCTGTACTGGATGGCGTACGAGGGCACCCGCTACGCGCACCCCGAGGAGGGGTACGTCCAGTCCGTCGCGACGCTGACACTGGACGACGTGAAGGCGTTCTACCGGAGCCACTACCTCCGGGACAACGTCGTCGTGGGCGTGGGCGGCGGATACGATGCCGGCTTCCCCGAGCGCGTACGGGCCGACTTCGACCGGCTACCGGAAGGGACCGTCACGCGCGTCGCCGCCCCACGGCCGGAGTTGCCGGACGGCGTGAAGGTGCTGATCGTCGAAAAGCAGACCGACGCGAGCGCCATCTCCCTCGGCTTCCCCATCGACGCGCTGCGGAGCAGCGACGACTTCGTGCCCCTCATGCTCGCCAACTCGTGGTTCGGCGAGCACCGCAGCTCGTTCAGCCACCTCTACCAGGTGATCCGCGAGCGGCGGGGAATGAACTACGGCGACTACAGCTACATCGAGCCGTTCCCCCTGGGCTACACGACCCAGCAGCGGCCCGTGAACTACTCCCGCCGTTCGAACCTCTTCGAGATCTGGATCCGTCCGATCTCGCGGACCACCGAGACCGACCTCCACGACCGGACGCTCTTCGCGACCCGGGCCGCGTGGCGTGA
>JASFUL010000572.1:0-3530 GCA_050050315.1 Gemmatimonadota bacterium | reverse complement strand
AGCTCCCCCCGGTCGCCCGGGGGAAGAACGCGCCGTCGGCCAGCTCGCCAGGGTCGCACGTGCGATCCGCCACGGCCTCCGGCGTGCACACGGGCGGAATCGTATCGAACCCCACCGCGCGGTAGTCCAGGAAGTTCTCGACGTCGGAGGTGAGCACCCGGGGCCCCAGGCGGTTCTGGGCGAAGCCACGCACGGAGGATGCGCCGCCGGCGTAGAACCGCTTCTGCGGGTGAACGACGTTGCCCGTCAGCTCGAGCTCTCCGCCCTGGAAGTCGCCGGCGCCGACCCATCCCCCGCGCAGCCTCCCGGCGAAGACCGTCCTGCGCGCGAGCGCGTGGTACGCCGCCACCTCGGCGACGACGCGGTTGTAGGCGTAGTCGGACGCCGTCCAGGTCGAAGCGTGCTCGAGGTCGAGGGAGACGTGGTAGCCGTCGGAGGGGTTGAGGAGGTTGTCGGTGCGGTCGAGGCTGACGCTGACGCTCAGGGGCGCCAGCCAGTTGGCCCCTGCGAGCGCCCGGATGTCGTCCGGGTCGCAGACCAGAAAGCTCGTGCAGAAGTAGATGTCGGCGGCGTTGAGCTCGGACAGCTCGGGCCGGTAGGCCAGCGTGGCCGGCAACCGTCGCCCCAGGCTCCGGGTCAGCGCGATGTTGAGGCCGACCGCCCGACGGATGAAGATGTCGGGCAGGCTGGCCCGCTCACCGAAGAGGCTGAGGCTCAGCGAGTTGCGGGTCGAGAGGATCCACGGCTGGAAGAGCTCGACCGACGCCAGCCAGTCGAGCTTGGCGAACTCGTCCTCGCCGGCCTGGACACAGGCGGCCCGGTTGAGGCTGGTGGCGAGGACGTTCGACACCCGACCCCGGACGGTCAGCCGTCGCGCTCCGCCCACGAAGTTGCGGCTCGTCCAGCGGGCCTCCGCGTTGAAGCAGTCGGCCGTGCTCCACCCCGTCCCCGCGCCGACCCGGTGCACGTCCCCCTCGGAGATGGTCACGACCATCGGGACCACGCTGTCGGGCGTCTCGGCGAGGGTGTCCTCGCGGATGTTGGCGCTCTGGACGAGCTCCACCCCGAAGAGCGAGCGCTGCGCGCCGAGGACCTCCTCCCGGCTGTAGACGTCCCCCTCGCCGAACGGAAGGAAGCGGAGCACCGATTCCCGCGACAGCGAGTGACCGGGGTTCGTCCAGCGCACGTCGATCTGGCCGAAGCGCGCCCTGGGGCCGGTGTAGACGTCGAACTCGACCTCGGCCCCGTACGAGTCGCGGGGAATGAACAGGTTGCTCAGCACGTCCGCGTGCGCGTAGCCCCGGTTCCGGAGCCGCGCCAGCAGGGTGTCGCGCGTGGCGTAGCGTTGGATCTGGCTCAGGGGCTCTCCCCGCCGGAGCGGCAGGCGGCTCGTGAGCGAAGGGTCGGGAAGCGGATCGCCCGTGAACATGATCGTGTCGACGAGGACCGGGCGTCCCTCGTCGACCTGGAAGGTGAGCCGGACCTCGCGTCCCGACGCGCTGCGAGACACGGCCGTGTCGACCTCGGCCTCGCGGTATCCGCGCTGCCAGTGGTAGAGCTCCAGACGCACGACGTCGCGGCGCAGCTCGTCCGGCAGGAGCGAGTGCTGGTCGATGGCGAAGTCGACGCCGAGGGGGCAGAGCGGGAGGATGTAGTTGAAGACGAAGGTGCGGCACTCGGTCTCGCGGTTGGCGATGGCGAGTCGGAGGGAGTCGTCGGGGAAGACCTGATTTCCCCGGAACCGGATCTCCGTGACCTCCGGGCGCGGCGGCGAGCCGTCCTCCTGGGCCTCGAGGGGGCCCGCCAGGACGAGCACGCACGCGGAGACGAGGGTCGCCCCCGACGGGACGCGGCCCACTATTCCTCCTCCCCTTCCCCGTCCCTCCGCTGCACTGCGGCCCCGGTGACGTCCGGCGGATCGATGCGCTCCCGCGCCAGGAGGATGCGGCCGAAGTAGAAGACCACGACACCGACGACGGCGCCGAGCCCCAGCGCCAGCCCGGCGGCCTGGCGGTTCTCCTCCGGCCCCGGCGGGTTGCGGATCCACGGGGTCCTCACGCGACGTCCTCCGCCGGGCGGGCCCCGGCCGGCGTCGGCCGGTCCGATGCGAAGTAGCGCCGGGCTCTGCGGGGGAAGGCGTGACGGCTGAAGGGGGCGAAGCCGTCCAGCTCCTCGAAGTACATGTGGTGGCTGACCTCGAGCTGGTGGGAGTCCACCCGCACGATGTTGAAGCTGTTCTTGGCCCGCTCGCGGGCGCGTCCCCGCCCGGAGGTGGTGGTGCCGCTCTGGACGATCACCAGGCCCCGGCTGCGGTCCTCCCCCGGATAGACGTCGAGGGAGTTCCCGATGTAGGCGCGGTGCAGATGCCCGCCCAGAATCATCTCCACGCCCATCCTCTCGAACGCGTCGAGGATCTCCCTGGCCCGGGGCAGCTGCTTGTCCCCCTCGTAGTCGGGGGCCGGCGCCAGGTGGTGGTGCGCCACCACGATCCGGATGTCCTCGTCAGTCCCGTCCCGGAAGACCCGCGCCGCCCACTCCATCTGCTCCGGCGTGATCCGCCCGTTGACGATCGCGTGGTGGGGCGCCGCCGACGACAGGGAGACGATCACGGCGCCTCCGACCCGCGTCACCGTGTCGAGCTCGTCGGAGATGTGCTCCCGATAGTTGCGGAAGGGCGCGAACAGGCGCTCGAACACACGGTAGAGCGGCACGTCGTGGTTGCCCGGCGTCACGACCAGGGGCACCCGGGGCAGCCGGTCGATGAAGGCCCGGGCCTGCTCGTACTCCCGGACCTTGGCCCGCTGGGTGAAGTCGCCCGAGAGGACGATGGCGTCGGGATCGCACGCCACCGCCGCCGCCTGGAACGCCTCGCCCATCTCCGGGAGGTACGGCTCCCCGAAGTGCAGGTCGGAAGCGTGGACGAGGGTGAGCACGGTCGCGTCCTCAGGCCCGGGCGGTGGAGCGCCGCTCGCCGCGGGACGGCGGGCTCGCCAGCCGGCGCATCCCGAGGATCCCGACGGTGATGAGACCCAGGCTGATGAGCTGCGCCAGCGTCAGCGGGCCGAAGAAGCGGTCGTCCTTGACTCGGAAGAACTCGACGATCAGCCGCTCGGCTCCCGCCAGCGAGAGCCAGAGCATGAAGAGCCAGCCCGCGCGGTGGACGTGTTTCCGGAGGCGCCAGAGGATCGCGAAGATGAGCAGCGAGAGGCCCACCTCGTAGAGCTGGGTCGGGTGGACGGGGACGACGTTGCCGTATTGAGCCACGAGCTCGGGGTCCACCCGGACCCCCATGGACTCGATCACCTGGACGGTCGTGGGCGGTGAGCCCTCCGGAAAGCGCACGCCCCACGGAAGCGAGGTGGGGCGGCCCCAGTCGTCCCCGACCATGAAGCAACCGACGCGACCGACCGCGTACGCCAGTGCGAGGGCCGGAGCGGCGAAATCCGTCATCTTCCCCATGGGGAGCCCCGAGCGCTTCACCTCCCAGAGCACGAGGGCGGCGGCCAGCAGGAAGCCCCCGTACCACACCA
>JASFUL010000571.1:0-3537 GCA_050050315.1 Gemmatimonadota bacterium | reverse complement strand
CGTGGACGACGACCTGACCTGGATCGCGGGCGGCGAGCGCTTTCTGTGGACGTCGGAGCGGGACGGCTTCGAACACATCTACCTCTACGCCCGGGACGGGACCCTCGTGCGGCAGCTCACGCGGGGGCCCTGGGTGGCGGGGTCGCCGGAGGCCGTCACGGACCGGTGGGTGTGGTTCACCGCGGCCGTGGAAGGCCCCCTCGAGCGCCACCTGTACCGCGTTTCGTTGGACGGTGGCGAGCCAGACCGGCTCACGGACGAGCCCGGCTGGCACGAGGCCGACGTCGCTCCGGACGGCGCCTTCTTCATCGACGCCTGGTCCTCGGCGGGGCGGCCACCCCGATACGCGCTCCACGGCGGTGACGGCGAGCCGATCCGGAGCCTGGTGACCAACGACGAGCTCCGGGAGAAGCTGGCGGCCTCCGGCGTCGCCGCGCCGGAGTTCTTCACCTTCGACACCCCGGAGGGCGTGACGTTGCACGGGTGGATGATCCAGCCGGTCGATTTCGACCCCGGGCAGACGTACCCGGTGGTGATGTACGTGTACGGCGGCCCCGGCTCGCAGACCGTCACCGACTCGTGGGGCGGTACGCGGTACCTGTGGCACCAGCTCCTGGCCCAGCGCGGCTACGTCGTGGTCAGCGTCGACAACCGCGGGACGGGGGCCCGGGGACGGGACTTCAAGAACGAGACCTATCTACACCTCGGACGGCTGGAGACCGAGGACCAGGTCGCGGCCGCGCGCTGGATCGGATCCCGGCCCTGGGCCGACCCGGACCGGATCGGGATCTGGGGATGGAGCTACGGGGGCTTCATGACGCTCATGGCCATGACCACGGGCGAAGACGTCTTCACCGCCGGCGTCAGCGTGGCCCCGGTGACGAGCTGGAGGTTCTACGACACGATCTACACCGAGCGCTACATGCGGACGCCCCGGGAGAACCCTCAGGGCTACGGAAACGGGCCCGTCGACCGCGCCGCCGACCTGCACGGATCCCTCCTGCTCGTCCACGGGACCGGCGACGACAACGTGCACTTCCAGAACTCCGTCCAGATGGTCGATCGCCTGGTGTCCGCCGGCCGGTCCTTCGACCTGATGATCTATCCCAACAAGACCCACGGCATCGGCGGACGCGAGGCCCAGCTCCACCTCTACCGGATGATGCTGGACTTCTGGCTCGAGCGTCTGCCTCCGGGGGACGCGGGCGTGGCCGACGGCGCGGCGGAGGGAGAGTGATCCTCGTCGTCGACAACTTCGACTCCTTCACGTTCAACCTCGTGCAGCACCTCGGGGAGCTGGGGGCCGAGCCGCGGGTGGTCCGGAACGACGAGGTGACGGTGGCGGACGTGAGGGCCATGGCCCCCGGGCGCATCGTGCTGTCCCCCGGACCGTGCACGCCGGCGGAGGCGGGCGTCACCGTGGACATCGTGCGCGAGCTCGGGTCCGCCATCCCGATTCTCGGCGTCTGCCTGGGCCACCAGGCCATCGGAGAGGCCTACGGTGGCCGGACGGTGCGGGCGCGCCGCGTGATGCACGGGAAGACCGCGCCGGTCCGCCACACGGGGGTGGGCGTCTTCCGGGGCATACCCTCGCCGTTCGAGGTCGCCCGCTACCACTCCCTCACCACCGACCCGGACGCCCTCCCGTCCGCCCTCGAGCCCGTGGCGTGGTCCGACGGGAACGAGGATCGGGACGAGGTCCAGGGGATGCGGCACCGGGAGCACCCGGTCTGGGGGATCCAGTTCCACCCGGAGTCGTTCTTCAGCCAGCACGGGAGACGCCTCCTGGGCAACTTCCTCGACATCCCCCCCGCCTGACGGGTCGCGGCAGCAGCCGGAGGTGCGGCCGTCGCAGGCCCTCCGGGGTCGGTGCCCGACGCTGGCGGGGCCGACGAATCGCACGGGGCCGGCCGGCGCCGGTCCGGGACGGGGCGTGCAGGGTAGGCGCACCCCGATCCGCGCCGTTGTCCGGCCCGCCGGCGCCTGGAACGACGGGGGGCGGCGAAGGGGACGACCACGCCTTGCCGGGTCCGCCTGTTCTCGGATACCTTGAATGGCGTGAAAATTGCTAAGACTCGCCGCCGCCGCGGCCAGGACGAATGGCGTTGAGCGATCGCGTTCTCGGGATCGTACCGGCGCGGCTGGCGTCGACCCGCCTTCCGGACAAACCGCTCTACCCTCTGCTGGGAAAGCCCCTCATCGACTGGGTCTGGCAGCGCGTGCGGGGGATGGAGGTCCTCGACCACGCCGTCGTCGCGACCGACAGCGAGGAGGTGGCCGAGATCTGCAGGGCCCTGGGGGCGCCGGTGGAGATGACCTCGCCCGACCACCCGTCGGGGACGGACCGCATCGCCGAGGTGGCGCGCCGGGAAGCGTACCGCGACTACCCGGTCGTTGTGAACATCCAGGGGGACGAGCCGCTGCTCCAGGGGGAGCATCTGGCGGCGGCCGTGGCGCTGGTGCGGCAGGACGGCTGGGAGGTGGGCACGTGCGCGAGCCCCCTCCTGGACGAGGAGGCGCGCAAGGACCCGTCGGTGGTGAAGGTGGCCCGGGCGGCGGGAGGCCGGGCGCTGTACTTCTCCCGGGCGAGGATCCCGTTCAAGCGGGACCTCAAGCCGACCCCGGAGGAGCTCGGACGGGAGCCGTTCCTTCGGCACATCGGGATCTACGCCTGCCGCCGGGAGGCCCTTTTCCGCTGGGTGGCCATGGCGCCTTCGGCGTTGGAGCGGCTGGAGATGCTGGAGCAGCTACGCCCCCTCGAGGCGGGGCTGCGAATCGGGGTGGCGGTGGTGGGGGCGGCCGACCCCGGGGTGGACACACCCGCCGACATCGTGAGGATGGAACGGAGACTACGGGAACTGGGACTCGAGCCCTCGGAGGCACGGCAAGGGCAATGACGGATCGGAAGACGCGCGACACCAAGTACATCTTCGTGACCGGCGGGGTGGTCTCGTCCCTGGGGAAGGGCATCGCGGCCGCCTCCCTGGGGCGGTTGCTCAAGGAGCGGGGCTTCCGCGTCACCATCCAGAAGTTCGATCCGTACATCAACGTCGACCCGGGGACGCTCTCGCCCTTCCAGCACGGCGAGGTCTTCGTCACCGACGACGGCGCCGAGACCGACCTCGACCTGGGCCACTACGAGCGGTTCATCGACGCGTCGCTGTCGCAGGCCAACAACATCACCACGGGCCGGATCTACCAGAACGTCATCACCAAGGAGCGCCGGGGCGACTACCTGGGGTCCACGGTGCAGGTGATCCCCCACATCACCGACGAGATCAAGTCGGCCGTCCGCCGACTCGCGGCCGAGCACGACGTGGTGATCACGGAGATCGGCGGCACGGTCGGCGACATCGAGAGCCTGCCGTTCCTCGAGGCCATCCGTCAGTTCCGCCAGGACGTGGGGCGCCACAACGCCCTCTTCATCCACCTCACCCTGATCCCCTACATCGCCGCCGCGGGGGAGCTCAAGACCAAGCCGACGCAGCACTCCGTCCGCGAGCTCATGGAGATCGGGATCCAGCCCGACGTCCTGGT
>JASFUL010000570.1:0-3544 GCA_050050315.1 Gemmatimonadota bacterium | reverse complement strand
GAGGTCCGGGGAGCTCGCGGCCAGGGCTCCCATCGCTCGGATCGAGTTCGTGGTCCGTTCGGCCGAGCTCACCGTCAGCCGTTGCGCGAGGAGGTCGATCGCCGCTCGGACGTGGGGCTCGGGGAGCTCGCCCAGGTGGTAGATCACCGTGTAGACGTAGTCGGCGGCAGGATCATCGTCGGCGAGGCGCTCCGACAGCGGGGAGATGATCGAGGGGAGGACGGCTGGATCGTCGTCGACCACCTCCCGGACGAGGTTGCCGAACTCGATCTTGACCCAGTCTTCCTCGTGCGAGGCGTGAGAGAAGAGCTCGATCAGGAACCGGGCGCGCATCGACCGGGTGGTGTGCTGGAGCCTCTGCGGAAGGTCGGCGGTCAAGCTCCGGTCCAGGGGATCGTCCGAGCTGATGACCCGGAAGAGGACCTGGACGGCTTGCCGTCTGGATTGCTCGATGTCCGGGCGGTCGATCCGATCGCCGACGAGGACCAGCCCTTTGGCGGCCTCCAACCGCACGCCGATGCTCGGATCCGCCAGGGCGTCGGGGAGGAGCGGAGCGAGGGTCGGAGCGTCGATTCTTCGGTCGAGAGCCAGCTCGATCAACGTATGGAGCGCCTGCTCCCGGAGGATCGCGGAGCCACCCGAGGCGACCGTGAGAAGACTCCGGACGAGCGGTGCCGATGGGCTGCCCGGAAGCTCCTCGAGGACCGCGTCCAGAGCCCGGGAGCGCAAGGCGAGGTCGAGGTCGCTCGTGATCAGCTCGACCAGGGGACCGACGACCGCGGTCGGCGGATCGGTGCCACTGGGCAGTGCGAGATGGGTCCGGATCGCCTCGAGGAGGATCTCGCCGCCGGCGGTTCGGAGCGCGTCGCCCGTGACCGACCGGGCGAGCTCGCGCATCTCGGGGGAGCGGGAGAGGACGGGGGCGAGGGCTTGCAGCAAGGAGAGGCGCTCTCCGGCGTCGGCGGTCTCGGACACGATCCGTTGCGCGGAGCGCTCGACCTCTCGGAGCGCTTCATCGTTCGAAGCGGCGCACCGGGCGAGGGCGGGAACCAGGTGACGGCGCACGGTCGCCGGACCGGCGACGGCGGCGTCGGCCAGCTCCCGGAAGCGGCCGGACGGCACGGTGGCGTCCGGCTCCAGCGACCCGGCGATGATCTCCGCCAGCCGCTCCCGGAGCTCCGGAGCCTCGGCGGAGCGGAGGCTTCCGATCAGGATTCCGAGGAGATCGTCCTTCTCGGCCGCATCCGGGGACGCGAGCAGACCGAGTGCCTCCAGGAGCGCCGTCCGACGAGCCGGCGCGGCTGCGTCGATCCGGCCGGCGAGACGCGCTCGAACCGGGCCGAGGCGTGTCGCGTGGCGCTCACGGAGCGCACCGAGTGCCGACCGCGCCGCCGTGCGCGCGGCGTCCGGGCCGGCCAGGGCGCCGACGAGAGTGTCCACCGTCAGGTCGAGATACTCGGGGGACTGGAACGCCAGGTAGGCCAGGGCGGCGACCGCTGAGCCATCCCCGGCCTCGATGGCCTCGTGCAGGCGCCGGACGGCGCTCTCGGCGTCGCCCAGTCGCCACGCCGTCAGCCCCGCTTCGGCGGGGCGCAGGTTGTCCACCAGGCTGTCCCGGCCCAGGAGACCGAGCTGGAAGTCCGGCAGCCAGACTCCCCGCAGGCGCTCCTCGCGGGCGGTCCCGGGGTCCTCCAGATGGTCCAGTGTGAACTCGGTGGGCACGACCACCTCCCCCGCGCCGGGCAGCGCGGACAGCCCGGGGATCCCGGATCTCAGGACCACGGTGGTACCGGCGGTGCTCACGTAGTAGCTCGCGGCGAGCACGAGGTAGAGCAGTCCGAGGGCCGCGGGGGGCGTCGCCAGGGCGAGGCGGCGGGGGCGTGTCGCGGTGAGTGTGCGCCGGAGGGCACCGCTCCAGAGGCGCCCGGCCGTGCCGTGCGCGCGGATGCGGGAGAGCACGGGCAACCGGCGACGGGCCGCGGGCAGCATGGCCAGCGTTTCCCAGGCCCGCCGACGGCCGGTCGGATCGGACCTCGAACGACGGTGCTCGAGCACGTGCCGGACGCGCGCCCCGGTCCGGCCGCCCACGAGGCGCAACCCCCGCCGGGCGCGATGGCGCACGGCCGGGTCCTCGTCGCGGAGGGTCGACCGGAGCAGGCGGGCGGCGAGGGTCGCTTCCATCCGTTCGTGGATGCCGGCGTCGAGCGGCCGGGAGGCCAGGATCTCCAGGAAGGCCCGCTGGGCGGCCACCAGCTCGAGTCGCTCTCCGCGTGGGCGCTCGGGCGGGGTGTCGGGCGGGGTATCTGATGGGTTGTCGGGCGAGTTTGGGGGCGGCTCCTGGTGCCCGGGCAGCCGCGATCCGGTCAGGTCGATCGTCGCCGGCAGCCGCTCGGGCTGCCTCCGGCAGTCCTCGACCAGGTCGCGGAGGCCGCGGGTCCGTTCCTCGGGGTCTTCGTCGAGACACCGGCGCACGGTCTCTCCCGGAATCCTCGGCACGATCGGAACGAACGTGAACCCGTACCGGGACGTGGTGCCGACGAGGTTTCCGCCGACCACGGACTGCGTCGTCTCCCGTTCGCCCGCCCCTCGGAGCCGCCGCTCCACGTCCTGCTTCATGTGGGGCAAGAGCTGATCGAACCGGAGCGTTCCGTCGTGGTCGTGGATCCCCGCGAGCCCGCCGAGGGCGTCGAGCAGGCTCTGCGTGAACGGGGACTCGTCCAGGACCGCCTGATAGGGGTCGCCGGAGCAGAGAATCTGCCGGACACGCCGGTTTTCCCGTGGATCCGGGCTCGTTCGATCGTCCCGATCTTCGGTCCGGAAGAGGGCCTGCCCCGAGTAGCAGGTATCGAGGACGAGCAGCGTCTGGCGACAGGCGGACGCGAGGGTCGCATCCACGAGGCGAGGAAGAGGGAGCGGGACCGTTTCGTCTCCGGGAGCCAGGAGCAGCCGGCCCGGTTCCGCCGATCTCGCCGGTTCTCCCAGTTCCGTCACCCCGCTGCTCTCCTCGCCGTGACCGGCGAAGTAGAACAGGAACCGGCCCATCGGCCCGGCTTCGTCGAGCCCGGCTGCCACCGCCCGCTCGATGGCGGGTCTCGAGGCGGCTTCGTCGAGCAGGAGGGTGCAGGCGAACCCGTACTCCCGCTCCAGGATGCGGGCGACGGCCCGCGCATCATGGACGGCGTTGCTCAGGGGCACGGACGGGTAGGCGTCGATGCCCACGACGACCGCGTGAGCGCGGCCCCGCTCCGGGGGCCGGTTTCGGACCTCGGAGGGCAGAAATGGCTCGAGGTGACGGTGCGTCATGGCAGCAACCCGTGGGGCTCACCTGGAAGGTCCACCTCCCGGCGGCAGGCTCCCGGCACTAGAGACCCTCTTCGGCGCCGAAGGTTGAGTCGGCCGGGGTACGATAGCCGTCCGGTCCCACTCCCCGTGGTCCCGCCCCGCAGACTCCGGACGATCTCCCACCGCATGCTCTCCTGGCTCGAAGAACACCTGGGCGCCGACCGCACCGTCCTGGCCCTGTCGCTCGCCCGTCTCGCCGACG
>JASFUL010000569.1:0-3548 GCA_050050315.1 Gemmatimonadota bacterium | reverse complement strand
GCTGCAAGGGAGGCACGGCCACCGACCCGATCCTCCGGCTGTCCGCCCAGGAGGCCCTGGACCAGGGCAAGGCGCTGATGACCGACGAGAAGTACTTCCGCGCCCGCGAGTTCTTGACCCACGCCTACGAGGTCGAGCCCAACTCGCTGGCGGGCCGTGAGGCTTTGCTGCTGACCGCGGACTCCTTCTACCAGGACGGCGGCAACACCAACTTCATCCAGGCGGAGGCCCGCTACCGGGACTTCCTCAACCGGTTCCCGACCTCGGACCGGGCGGCCTACGCCCAGTTCCAGATCGCCAACAGCCTCGCCCAGCGCATGCGGCGGCCCGACCGTGATCTGACCGCCACCGAGGACGCGCTGTCCGCCTACCAGGACCTGATCCGCCTCTATCCGACCAGCGAGTACGCCGCCCAGGCGCGGGACAAGATCCACCTGGTCAAGGAGAACCTGGCCGATCACGAGCTCGTGGTCGGTGAGTTCTACCTCCAGTACCGGCTGGCCTCGGCGGCGGTCAAGCGCTTCGAGTTCCTGCTCGAGAACTACCCGGCCTACACCGCCAAGGACAAGGCGCTGCTCGACCTGGGCGTGGCCTACGTCCGGACGCGTCAGCCGGAGAAGGCGCGCGAGACCTACGAGCGCCTGGCCCGGGAGTTCCCCGACAGCGAGTACCTGGACGAGTTCCCGAAAATCCCGGAGCCGGCGACGGACGCGACCGCGGACGACGGCGCCACCCGGACGGCCTCCGACGGCACGCCTCCCTCCGACGAGGCGACCGGCGAGGATCCGCCGCCCGACGGCGCCGCCCACCAGGGAGGGGGTGGGCGGTGACCGGACGCCGGCTGGCGCTCGTCGTGCTCGCCGTCTCGGCCCTCGCCGCGGCCGGCTGTGCGTCCGGGACGCGGGTCGGCACCCGCTCCGCCGCCGACCGTGACGGCGAGATCGCCCGGCTGAAAGAGCGGGTGCTCGAGATCCAGCGACGCCTGTCGGTGACCGAGGTCGAGGTCGACCGGCTGCGCCGGGAGGTCGCCCGGCTCAAGGGCGCGCCGATCGAAGAGGGTGCCCGCGTGGTGCCCCCCGGGGAGGAGTCGACGCGGTCGATGCGGTCGACGCGCTCGGGGGAGCGGGCCGGGTCCGGCGCCGTCGCGGCGGACGCCACGGACGGATCGGGGCGGGACTTCGAGATCGAGGACCTCGGCGAGCCGTCCCCCGGGCCGCCGGACGCGCCCCCCCGGGCGGTCGAGGAGACGCCCGACGAGGAGACGTCCGGGAGGGGCCGGATGGAGCCGCCGGGGCAGCCCGACCGGCAGTCCGCGGCCCGGCCCGCGCCATCGAGCGCCGGCGGCGCCGACGAGCTGACCGACGAGGCACAGGCGCTCTACGACCGGGGCTACGCCCTCTACCACCAGGGCCGCTTCGTCGACGCCGAGTCCACGTTCCAGCAGTTCTTGCAGGCCCACGCCGGCACCGAGCTGGCCGACAACGCCCAGTACTGGATCGGCGAAGCCCGGTTCGCCCGCGGCGACATGAAGGGCGCCCTCTCGGCCTTCCGCGAGGTCGCCCGGCGCTTTCCGGACGGCAACAAGGTGCCGGATGCGCTGCTCAAGGCGGGTGAGACCCAGGCCGCGACCGGCGACAGCGCGGGGGCGCGCGAGACCTATCGCGAGGTGATCCGCACGTTCCCCGGTACGACCGCCGCCGCGGTGGCCCAGGACCGCCTCGCCGACCTGGGCTGAGAAGGGGGCCGAGAGCGGGCTCGGGGAGCGCCCGAAGTCGGCCTCAAGTATCGCTTGAGGGTTTGGGTGGTAAACTGCCTGAACCTTGACATCATCTAGCCGACGCGGTAGCTTTCCATAGACGATTCACTATAGAAGGGTGCCGCATCTCTGTGCCGCCTCCGTGCCCAGGCGCCCTTCGACCGAGCCGCAGGCGGGGGGAGCGTCCGGGACGCACGCGCCACGTCGCCAGGAGGTCTCACATGACCGGGGGTCTCACATGAACAAGCTCCGAGGGTGCGCCATCATCACTCTCGCCGCCGCATCTCTGCTCGCCGGCAGGGTCGCTGCCGACGAGACGCCGCCCCGCGACCTGCACCTGGTCGGGGACCACTGGACGGCCTGGCAGCCTCCCACCGACTTCCCCGACGGTGCCACGGTCTACACGATCGTGCGCGGCGACACGCTGTGGGACCTGGCGAGCCGGTTCTACGGCGACCCCTATCTCTGGCCCCAGCTCTGGGAGCAGAACCGCTACATCCTGGACGCCCACTGGATCTATCCGGGCGACCCGCTGCTGGTCGACGTGGAGGTGACCTCGGCCGACGAGTACGCCGAGTCCGCCCGAGCGGGGGAGGGCCCCGGCGGCCCGGGCGAAGGAGCGCCGGGAGAGGACGACCCGTTCCGCGGCGTGATCACGGCGGACCAGGCCGCCGGCGCGCCGGTGCCGCTCGGCGCCGAGGCGGACATCTACTGCTCCGGGTTCATCGGCGACCTGGAACAGGACTTCCCGTACCAGATGGTCGGCTCCGAGTACGGTGCGCTCACCCCCAGCCTGTCCGGACCGCGCGATCAGCACAGGAACAGCATCTACGAGTACCGCCGGGACACGGTCCGGTACGACCTGTCCACCGGCGACGTCGTCTACCTGGGGAGCGGCACGGCGAGCGGCCTTCAAGCCGGGCAGATTCTCAGTGTCGTCTCCGCCCGTGATCGAGTCTTCCACCCCCGGGACCGGTCGACCGTCGTGGGCCGCTACTACGCCTACCTCGGCCGGGTTCGGGTGCTGTCGGTCCAGCAGGACACGTCCATGGCCGAGATCCTCAACTCCTGCGGACCGATCCGGGTCGGGGACTACCTACGGCCGTTCGAGCAGCAGCCGGTGCCCCTGGGCCGCCGCACCCGCATGCGCCCGATCAACCTGCCGGCTTCGGCCCAGGACCTCGAAGGGGCGCCGATCATCCTGCGCTCGAACGATCGGGTCATCTCCATGGGCCAGGGGACCCTGGTGTACATCGACCGGGGCGAGGACGACGACGTGCTGCCGGGGGACCTGTTCACGATCTACCGGCTCAACAAGCCCGGCCTGCCGCCGGTGGTCCTGGGCGAGCTCGCCATCCTCTCGAGCGAAGATCACACGGCACTGGCGCGGATTCTCGAGTCGCGTTACGTCGTCTACGCCGGCGACCGGGTGGAGCGGAAGTAGCCTCCACCCGGGCGCTGCGCCATGCGCGGCGACTGCCAGCGGGGGGCCGGTTCGACGGGCCGAATCTGTGGTACCCTATCGCTTTCCGTACCGTCATGCCTCCCGAGAATCTCAACGGCCGACTGCGGCAGATCGTGGACGAGCTCGTCCACAACGGCCTCACTCTCGAGCAGGCGCGCCGGGAGTTCGAGAAGCAGTTCATCGTCTCGTCCCTCGAGCACCACGACTTCAACGTCGGCCGGTCGGCCACGAGCCTCGGAATCCACCGCAACACGCTGCGCAACAAGGCCTCCAGCCTCGACATCCAGGTCGACGCCCTGCGCACCGCCCACCGCCGGTCCCGCCGGT
>JASFUL010000568.1:0-3551 GCA_050050315.1 Gemmatimonadota bacterium | reverse complement strand
CCCGGCCCTCCCGCCCAGGAAGAGCGAAAGCACCTTGCCGGCCCCCGCCACCAGCTCCTGCTGCTGGCGCGACGTGAGGTCGACCTCGAGCTCCCGGACCCTGCGCTCCGCCTTTCTCAAGGCGTCCCGCACCGAGTCGATCCTCCTGGCGTACCGCTCCCGGAGGCTCGCCACGTCCGCGTCGGCGCCGTCCAGAGCGGCCCGGAGACAGCGCACCGAGAACCCCTTCCGGTCCTCGCCGACCCTCGAGTAGAGGCCGAGAGGCCGGTTCCGGAAGACCGTCACGTCCAGCTCGCGGTGGAGCCGGTCCTCGATGGCGCGGCCGGCAGCGCGGAACCAGGACGCGCTGGACAGGGGCGCGGACGAGAGCGCGTAGAGCGCTCCCTCCGGCGGGCCGGCGCGTAGATCGCGATCCTCGTAGTCCACCGCCAGCCCGGCCTCCGGATCGAAGTGCTCGTCCAGGGGGAAGAAGACCGCCTCCCACTCCTCCTCGTGGTCCACCTCGGCGTAGCGGTCGTCGAACCTCAGGTGCACCCGGGCCACCAGCCCCGCCTCGAAGCGATCGGGCACGGCCACCGCGCCGACCTCGCTGCTCCACGACGCCGCCGGGTCCAGGTAGTACGAGGCCACCCCCTCGGCCACCGTCGGCGCCACCGGGCTCTCGTCCCCGGCGGGCGTGGCGTCGGGGGCCGCAGGTGGCCGAGGGAGGCCGCCGGACTCGAGGTCGGAGCCCCCCTCCCCGGCCTCCGCGCCCGCGGCCGGACGCCCCTCTCCCACCTCCGGACGTTCCTCCCCCCGGAGCCGGATGAGGTCCTCGCGGGTCAGCGCTCCCCGGAGGTAGGCCATCGCCCAACGGGTCGTGAACACCACGGGCTCGGGCGACCGCGTGGTCCGGAACACGAACTCCCGCTTCCCCAACCCCCCGATCAGGGTGTCGAACGCGTCCACGTCGACGGATCCCGCCGCCGACCGGAGTCCCTCGAGGATTCTCGCCTTGTCCCGCTCCGTTTGCAGGCGGCCCACCATCCAGGTGCCGGCGTTGGACATGGTCTTGTAGTCCAGGTCCACGGGGTTCTGCGTCGAGACGACCATCCCCAGCCCGTGGGCGCGGGCCTGCTTGAAGATGGTCAGGATGGCCCTCTTCGAAGGGGGCTCGGCGGTCGGCGGCGCGAAGCCGAACATCTCGTCCATGTAGACCAGCGCCTTCAGGTCCGAGGTCCCGGGCTGTCGACGCATCCACGTGATGAGCCGGGTGAGCAGGAGGGTGACCACGAACTGGCGCTCGGCGTCGGAGAGGTGGGCGAGGTAGACGATGCACGCCCTCGCCCGCCCGTCCTCCGTCCACAGCAGCCGGTCGTAGTCGACGGGCGCCCCCGCCAGCCAGCCGCCGAAGGTGGGCGACGCCACCAGCGCGTTCAGCCTCATGGCCAGGGCGCGTCTCCCCTTCTCGGGGAAGAAATCGTCCAGCGGGAAGACGCCCAGCTTGCGGAAGGGCGGCTGGAGCACCAGCCCGATGAGCGTGGCGAGATCCAGGTCGCGCCCCTCGCGCCACGCGTGCTCGATCACGTTGGCCAGCAGGATGTGCTCGGGATCGGAGAGGGGGTCGGCGCCGAGGTCCGCCATGGTCAGGAGGCTCGAGACGAAGCCCTCGATCTCGTCGCGCATCGTCTCGGCGTGGAGGTCCCAGTCCAGATCCGGGGCCTCCAGCGACCCCACGAGGTCGAGGGGCAGGCCGGCGCCCGAGCCGGGCGTGTAGACGGCCATGTCCGCCCTCTCCCGGAGCCTCCGCATGCGCTCCGGCCCGATGTCCCACGAAGCGAGGCCGTTCTTCCACGCCTCGGCCGTGTCGCGGGCGAGACCGTCCACGTCGGTCCCCCGTCGTCGGGCCTCGGCGGGGTCCACCCATGGGCGGAAGTCCTCCGGGGCCAGGTCCGGGAAGTTGAGCAGGAGGTTGCCGATGTCCCCCTTCGGATCGAGGGCGAGGACCGGCACCCCCTGGAGCAGCGCCTCCTCCAGGAGCACGACGCCGAGCCCCGTCTTGCCGGAGCCCGTCATGCCCAGGATCACGCCATGCGTGGTGAGATGGTGGGCCGGCTGGAGGAGGCTCTCGCCCGTCCGCTCGCCGGTGCCGGGATCCACCCGGCCCCCGAGAAAGAGCTCACCGCCGGATCCGGTCATCCGGACCTCCCCTGGAGAAGACGATGGTTCCGATCACGCATGGGTGCCTCCGGGCGGTGGGCGCCCTTCCGCTTTCCGCACGGGCGTCGGGCCGTATCTTGAGGCCGGGCGGCACCGGGGCGGCGAGGAGGGCACCTCATCCAGCTGGGAGGTCACGATGCTCAAGGAGTTCAAGGAGTTCGCCATCAAGGGCAACATGCTCGACATGGCCGTCGGAATCGTCATCGGCGCCGCGTTCGGGACGATCGTGCAATCGCTCGTCAACGACGTCCTCATGCCCCCCATCGGACTGCTTCTGGGTGGAGTCGACTTCTCGGAGCTCTACCTCACGCTCTCGCAGGGATCCGTGCCGGGCCCGTACGCCACCCTCGCCGCGGCCCAGGAGGCCGGAGCGGTGACGCTCAACTACGGCGTGTTCCTCAACGCCGTGCTCTCCTTCCTGATCATCGCCATCGCCGTCTTCATGGTCATCCGCGGCTTCAACCAGCTCCGCAGGAAGGAGGAGGAAGCACCGCCGCCCGCCCCCGGTCCGACCAAGGAAGAGACGCTCCTCACCGAGATCCGGGACCTTTTGAAGGCCCAGGCGTAATACTCGCTCGAGTCGAGCAGGGACGTCACCCACCACAACCGGTCAGAGGACACGGATGGCGAAGCTAACCACCATCGAAGGCATCGGCGAGAAGCTCGCCGAGAAGCTCAAGAAGAACGGCGTCGGGAGCACGGAGAAGCTCCTCGAGAAAGGCGCCACGAAGAAGGGCCGCGCGGAGATCGCGGAGGCCAGCGGAATCGACGAGAAGCGGATCCTCAAGTTCGTGAACCACGCCGATCTCATGCGCATCAAGGGCGTCGGCGGCGAGTACGCCGAGCTCCTGGAAGCGGCCGGGGTGGACACCGTCGCGGAGCTCGCCCGCAGGAACTCCGACAACCTGGCGAAGGCCCTCGAAGAGGCGAACGCCAAGAAGAGCCTCGTGCGGGTGGTGCCCTCGGCGAAGAAGGTGGCCGAGTGGGTAACCGCGGCCGGCGGGATGGATCGCGTCATCAAGTACTGAGGCACGCAGCGGGCGCCCGACCGCTTCCCCCTCCCGGGGAGGCGGTCCGGGCGCGACCCTCCGGCCGTCTCCCACAGACCCCGAGGAACAGCCCTCCCCACGCCCTCCCCCGGTCGTTCTCCCCCCCACCCCGCTCGAATCCCCATGGACCGACCCGGTGACGGACGGCTCCTCGTCCTCCTGGCCCACCCGACGCTTCAGCGGTCCCGGGTCCACGCCCGCCTGGTCCGTGCCGTCGAGGCCATGGACGGGGTGACGGTCCAGGACCTCTACGAGGCGTACCCGGACTTCGAGGTGGACGTGGCCAGGGAGCAGGAGCTGCTC
>JASFUL010000567.1:0-3558 GCA_050050315.1 Gemmatimonadota bacterium | reverse complement strand
CCGGAGACGTGTCGCCCGGGATCAGGGTCAGCACGAGGACAGGGAGCAAGGAGAGGACCAGAGCGACGACCGGGCGCGTGCGGTCGAGAATCCGGGACAGGGAGGACCTCGTGTGGGGGCGGGACGCGGGTTTCGGGTGGCATCTCTCAAAGGTACGCCCTCGGGACGTCACAGTGGAGGGCCTTGAAAGTGCAGCCTGGAGGCAACGGCGTGGCGCGAGCGCCACAGTCGTCCGGGGCTCTTTACGAAGGCGGTCCACGGGTGTCAATTTGGCACGACAGCCCCCTTTCCCTTTCCGGGAGCCGAGACCCCTTGCTTCGGAGGATCCTGCGGAACGCCTCGGAGTGGGTGCTCCTGCGGTCCGGAGCCGCGAAGCGCGGCCGTCGACGGCACCGCGACGACGTCGTGATCCTGGCCTATCACAACGTCGTTCCAGACGACGCCCGCCCCGCGGGAGACCGGAGCCTCCACCTGCCGCTGCGGAGCTTCCGGGATCAGCTCGACCACCTGGAGGCGATCCACGAGGTCGTGCCTCTCGAGGCGCTCGATCGACCGACACGGGGCCGACCCCGGGCGGCCATCACCTTCGACGACGCGTACGCGGGCGCGCTCGAGCTGGCCGTGCCGGAGCTCGTGGATCGGGGGATGCCGGCCAGCGTCTTCGTCTGCCCCGGGCTGCTGGGGGAGCCCGGCTTCTGGTGGGACCGCCTGGCTCCCGAGACCGAAGGGGCCTCGCTGGACCCGGACGTCCGCGCTACGGCCCTCGACGACCTCCAGGGCCGACAGCACGTGATCCTGGAGCGCTTCGAGAGCGCCCCGGAGGACGCGTGGTGGATGCGTCCCGGGGACGAGCGGGCGGTCGTAAGGGCCGCGGGCCGCCCGGGGATCACGATCGCCTGTCACACGTGGGCCCATCCCAACCTGACGGCCCTGTCCCGCGACGACGTCGCGTCGGAGCTGGAGCGCACGGTCCGATGGATCGGGGACCACGCCGGGGATCACGGCATCCCCCACCACCTCTCGTTTCCCTACGGCCTCTACGACGACGCGACGGTGGAGATCGCCGACGATCTCGGATTCGAGGCGCTGTACCGCATCGAGGGGGGGGTCGCGGGGCGGCCGGACCGGACGCCCTGGGTGGCACCCCGCGTGAACATCCCCAGCGGGGTGAGCCGTGGGGGCTTCGAGCTCCGGGCGAGCGGGGTGAGGCGCTGGTGACGGGCGTGCTGCGACGCGTGCGCTCGCTCCTGGGGGCCGCGCGGCGGGGACTCCGGAGCTCGGTGGACCGGAGGCTCCACGAAGGACGGCGCCGGGCGGCGCTGAGCGCCCTGCGGGAGCGGGGGACCCCGGGGCGCGTGTTGGCCCTGTGCCTGGGCAACGTGTGCCGCAGCCCGTACGTTGAAGCATACCTCGAACAGGCGGTGCCGGGGCTCGACGTCCGGTCGGCGGGCTTCATCGGTCCCGACCGCAGCCCGCCGCCCGAGGCGCTGGCCGAGGCGCGACGCCGCGGTCTGGATACCAGCGGACACCGGTCCCGGTTGGTGACCGGTGAGTCCGTCGAGGAGGCAGATCTCGTGCTCCTGGTCGATCCGGCACACGAACGGCGGATGCGTCGCGAGCTGAGGACCGCCGCCAACGGAACGCCCACGCTCGTGCTCGGAGACCTGGACCCCGTGAACGTCGGATCGCGGCGGATCGAGGACCCCTGGGGCCAGGGAGAGGCCCGGTTCGAGGAGGTTTTCGACCGCCTCGACCGCTGCCTCGACGTGCTGGTCCACGAGTGGAGAGAGCGGTGAGGCACCACCTCACGGTCGACGTGGAGGAGTTCTTCCACTCGACGCTGCTGACCGAGCGGATCCCGGAGCACGCCTGGGGTTCCTACCCCCGCCGTGCACCCGTCGTGGTCCCGTGGATCCTGGAACGACTGGCGGAGGCCGACGCTCGCGCGACCTTCTTCGTGCTGGGATGGACGGCGGAGCGGGACCCGGACGTGGTCCGCGAGATCCACCGGGCGGGCCACGAGGTCGCCGCCCACTCGTGGCGGCACCGGCGGGTGGACACGCTGGACCCCGAGACCTTCCGCGACGCGGTGCGGCGCTGCAAGAACCTGTTGGAGGACATCACCGGCGAGGCGGTGAGCGGGTACCGCGCTCCGAGCTTCTCCATCACGCCGGGCAAGGAGTGGGCGTTCGACGTGCTCCTCGACGAGGGGTTCACCTACGACTCGAGCATCTACCCCATCGACCACGGGCCGGCGTACGGCTATCCCGGAGGGCATCCGGACCCGCACGTTCTGCTGCGCGGGGCCCGGACCCTGGTCGAGGTCCCCATTCTGAGCCTCCGGGTCGCGGGACGCCGGTGGCCCGCGGCCGGAGGGGCCTACCTCAGGCTGCTTCCGCTCTCCCTCGTCCGGTCCGCGCTCCGTCAGACCGAACGGAGGGGGGTCCCGGGAACGCTCTACATCCACCCCTGGGACATCGATCCGGACCTGGACCCCGTTCGCGTGCCTCCCCTGCTCCACTGGCGCCTGTTCGGAGGCGCGGCCCGGGCGCGCCGCAGGCTCGCCGGCCTGATCGAGGCCTTCCCCTCGGCGTGCATCCGCGACACCGTGAAGCGACTCTCCTCCGACCCCACGACCGCCCCGACGTGACCCCCGACGCCGATCCTGGACCGACTGCGGCCCCCCTCGACGTCTCGATCCGGTCCGATCCGCCGCCCGACTGGGACGACTTCGTCCGGGCCGCGGAACGGGCCAGCTTCTGCCACCTGGCCGGATGGCGCGACGTCCTCCGGACGAGCCTGAGGCTCGAGACGTCCTTCCTCACGGCGCGCTCGGACGGCGAGCTCCACGGCGTCATGCCGGTCGTGCGCATGCCCCGACTGGGTCCCGGCACCGCCCTGATCTCGATGCCGTACCTGAACTACGGGGGTCCGCTGGGGACCCGGCCCGCCCGGTCGCGGCTCGTCGAGGCGGCCGTGGGAGAGGCGGAGCGGTCGGGGGCCCGGAGGCTCGAGATCCGGAGCCGCCAAGGCGTCCCGAACGACCTTCCGCCGGGACGTGAGAAGGTCACGGTGCTCCTCGACCTGCCGGACGATCCCGACACGCTCTTCACGGACCGGTTCCGCTCCAAGCTCCGGAGCCAGATCCGCCGCCCGATGAAGGAGGGGATGGAGGCGCGCTTCGGGCCCGGAGAGATGGAGCCCTTCTACGAGATCTTCGCCGTCAACATGCGCGACCTGGGCACCCCCGTGCTCCCGAGGCGCCTGTTCGAGGAGCTCCTTCGCGTCTTCCCGGACGAGGTCGACTTCGGGACGGTCTATCACGAGGGTACGCCCGTCGCCGGGGGATGCGGATTCCACTACCGGGACGAGTTCGAGATGACGTGGGCGTCGTCGCTGCGGGAGTACAGCCGGATGGCGCCCAACATGCTCCTCTACTGGAGCTTCATGGAGCGCTGCATCGAGCGGGGCCGGGAGACGTTCAACTTCGGCCGCTGCACGCCCGGCGGAGGCACGCACCGCTTCAAGGGACAGTGGGGGGGCGAGGACGAGCCGCTG
>JASFUL010000566.1:0-3561 GCA_050050315.1 Gemmatimonadota bacterium | reverse complement strand
CTCCAGGGACGGGGCGGGCAGGGCGTCATCAACATCCGGACGTCGGGCAAGTCGGGGAAGGTCGTGTCGATCAAGGCCGTCACCGACGACGAGCAGCTCATGCTCATCACCCGCAACGGCGTGGTGAACCGGCAGGCCGTCGAGGAGATCAGCACCATCGGTCGCGCCACGCAGGGCGTGAGGCTGATGAACCTCGACGAGGGGGACGTGGTGGTGGACGTCGCCCGGGTCGTGATCGAGGACGAGGAGGAGGAGGAGGAAGAGGCGACGGAGGCGGCCGCCCCCGACGCGGCGGGGGGCGGCGAGGTCCCGGCCGAGGCTCCGCAGGGGGGCGAAGCCGACCCGGGAGACGGACGGCCATAGTCTCCCTGGCGGAGGTCCAGGCGGCGGCGCAGCGACTGCGGGGGGTCGTCTTCCGCACGCCGTTGCTGCGCTCCGACCGGCTCTCCCGGGAGCTGGAGGCCGAGGTGCGCTTGAAGTGCGAGAGCCTCCAGCGCGCCGGGTCCTTCAAGGCGCGAGGCGCCAACAACTTCGTCATGCAGCTCCCCGGCGACCAGGTCGAGCGGGGGGTCATCACGTATTCCTCGGGCAACCACGCCCAGGCCGTCGCGCTGGCGGCCCGCACGCGCGGCGTGCCGTCGCTGGTGGTCATGCCCACCACCGCCCCCGAGGTGAAGGTCCGCGGCGCCCGCCGCCTGGGCGCCGAGGTCGTGTTCGAGGGCACCACGTCCGTGCAGCGGAAGCGCCGGGCCGAGAAGATCGCCGAGGACCGGGGTCTGTGCATGGTGCCGCCCTTCGACCACCCCTGGATCATCGCGGGTCAGGGGACCGTGGGGCTCGAAATCGTGGAGGAGTGGCAGGACGTGGACGTCGTGGTGACGCCCATCGGCGGGGGGGGCCTGTGCAGCGGGACGGCCGCGGCGGTCCGGCGGCTCCGACCGGATGCGCGGATCGTGGGGGTCGAGCCCGAAGGCGCGGCCTCGATGCGGGCGGCCCTGGACGCCGGGCACGTCGTCGAGCTGGACACGATCGACACCATCGCCGACGGCCTCGCGCCGGTGCGGGCCGGCGAGCTGACCTTCGAGCACGTCCGGGAGCTGGTCGACGACGTGGTGACGGTGGACGACGACGCCATCCGGGAGGCGACCGGGATCCTGCTGCACGAGCACAAGCTGGTCGTCGAATACTCGGGCGCCGCCACCGTGGCGGCGTTGCTGGGGAGACGCGTCGGCGGGCTGGAAGGCGCCAAGGTGGCGGCCGTCCTGAGCGGCGGGAACCTCGACCCCGGACTGCTGAAGGAGCTGGCGTGACGCCGGAGCGGGACCGGGCGGGGTCGAACGGGACGCTCACGGCGGTGGCCGGTGTCCAGGTGGGTCACGCCTCCACGCCCGACGGCGCGTCGGGCTGCACCGTGGTCCTCGGACCCTTCCGCGGCGCGGTCGAGGTGGGGGGGCTCGCCACGGGGACCCGGGAGCTCGGCGTACTCACCCCCGGCCACCTCGTGCCCCACGTCGACGCCGTGCTCCTCACCGGTGGCTCGGCGTACGGGCTGGCCGCCGCCGACGGCGTGATGGCCTGGCTGGCCGGGCGCGGGCGCGGGTACCGGACCGGCGTGGCGCCGGTCCCCATCGTCCCCGGCGCGGTGGTGTTCGACCTGGCCGAAGGCGCGGACCGGCCCGGACCGGCGGAGGGGCGCGCGGCGTGCGAGGCCGCCTCGGGCCAACCGGTCGGGACGGGGCGCGTGGGGGCCGGGACGGGCGCCACGGTGGGAAAGCTCGCCGGACCCGCCTCGGCCTCGCCCGGCGGGGTCGGGAGCGCGGCCGCCGCCTCGGGTGCGTGGACCGTGGGGGCGCTGGCCGTGGTCAACGCCCTCGGGAACGTCCTCGACGGCGCGGGTCGGATCGTCGCCGGCGTCCGGGACGGCGAGGGCGGCTTCCGGGCCGCGTCGCCGCTGGTGGCGCGGGGCGGCGGCCCTCCTCCCCTGGCCGGCGTCAACACGACGCTGGGCGTGGTGGCGACCGACGCGCCCCTGGACGCGCCGGGCCTGCTCCGGCTGGCCCGGATGGCGGCCACGGCGCTGGCCCGCCGCGTCGACCCGGTCCACACGCCCTTCGACGGGGACGTGGTGTTCGCCCTCTCGACCGCCGGCGAGCCCCGGGACGTGGACGCGGCCTCGACGCTGGCCCTGGGGGTCGCGGCCCGCGGGGCCCTGGAAGAAGCCATCACCGACGCCGTATGAGACGCCTGATCCTCTTCGACATCGACGGGACGCTCCTGGCCGGAGGGCCGGCCAAGGAGGCGTTCGAGGTGGCGCTCGTCGACGTCTTCGGCACCACGGGCGCCATCGACGTCCACGAGTTCTCGGGCAAGACCGACCCGCAGATCGCCCGGGAGCTGCTCACGGCGGCGGGCCTCAGCGACGCGGAGGTGGACACCGGCCTCCCCGGGCTCTGGAAGCGGTACCGGGAGGAGCTGGAGGCGCGGTTGCCCGGGCGCCCGATGGAGGTGCTGGCCGGCGTCGAGGAGCTCCTCGACGCCCTGGACGCCTCGGGCGAGGCGGCGCTGGGGCTCGTCACGGGGAACATCCTCGACGGGGCCCGGCTCAAGCTCGGATCGGCGGGGCTGCTCCACCGGTTCGAGGTCGGCGGGTACGGGTCCGACGACGAGAGCCGCAACCACCTCCCGGGCATCGCCGTCGAGCGCGCCCGCCGCCGCTTCGGAAGGGACTTTCCGGTGGCCGATGTGGTGATCGTCGGAGACACCCCCCGGGACGTGGAGTGCGGGCGCCACGAGGGGTGCGTGACCGTGGCCGTGGCGACGGGAAACTTCGACGTCGGCGCGCTCGAGCGGTCCGGCGCCGACCGCGTCGTCGAGGACCTGGCCGGCACGGAAGCGCTGGTCGGCTTTCTCCTGGACGGGGTGAGACCGTAGAATCATTCTCCCCGCACGCGGTGTAAGGGTGAGACCGTCGGTCCGGTCGAAGGTCACGGATCGACGGCTCGCGGAGCGAAACGGGGGGACTGGAACGTGGCGAGGAAGGAATGAGCAGATTCTACCTGATTCTGGGAGTCGTCGCCCTGATCGGCGTGGGCGTCGTGGGCTACACCGTCGGCACGGCCGGGGGAGGCGGTCCGGCGACGACGCCGGTGGAGGTTCCGGGGCTCGACGATCCCGAGCGGTTGGTCGAGATGGCCCAGGGCATGGTGAGGGGCGACGAAGACGCGCCCATCTCCATCGTCGAGTTCGCCGACTACCAGTGTCCGGGCTGCGGAGCCTTCGCCACGATGGTCATGCCGCAGGTCGTGAGCACGTTCGTCGAGACCGGCGAGGCGAAGGTCGTGTTCTACGACTTCCCCCTCACCAGCACCCACCCGAACTCCTTCATCGCCGCTCGCGCGGCGCGGTGCGCCGGCGACCAGGACCGGTACTGGGATCTCTCGGAGGTCCTCTTCGGCAACCAGGCCGAGTGGTCGTACGACGGCGATCCCACCGGCCGCTTCGTCGAGTACGCCGGTGAGGCGGGGCTCGACACCGGAGAGTTCGAGAGCTGTCTCCGGAGCG
>JASFUL010000565.1:0-3571 GCA_050050315.1 Gemmatimonadota bacterium | reverse complement strand
GCGGCCCCTCGGTCGAGCTGAACCCCGCGGGCCTGTGGACCTCCCTCCTGTCCCGGGACGCGGCGCGGCCCGTCCGCGTGCCGCTGGTGACGATCCACCACTGAGGCCCCGCGGGGAGGCGGACGCTCACTCCTCCTTCAGGCAGCTCGACGGCTCCACGCCCGCCGCCCGGCCCGCCGGGAGGAGGCACGCCGCCACGCCCGCCGCGAGGAGGATCCCGGCGACTCCACCCAACACGAGCGGGTCGCCCGCCCGTGTCTCGACGAGCAGCGGCTCCAGCCAGCGCGCCGAGAGGACCACCGCGGCGAGGCCCGCCGAGAGGCCGGCGGCCGTGGCCCCGAGGCCGGTCCGGAGCACGAGGCCACGGATCCCCACCATCGACGCACCCAGCGCGATCCGGATGCCGATCTCCCGTCGGCGCTGCTCGACGAGGTAGGACAGGACGCCGTACACCCCCACCACCGCCACGGCGAGGGCGAGGAGCGCGGCGGTCCCCAGAACCCACGAGCCGAGTCGCCACGGCCGGATCTGGGGCTCCAGGGCGGACGCCAGGCGCGTCGTCTCGACCCAGTCCACGGCCGGGTCCAGGGCCACGAGGGTCGACCGGATACGGGCCAACGCGCCGCCGCTCTCGTCCCGGAGGCGGAGGGTCAGGGTCATGCCGCCGAAGGACCCGCCCGGAGCCAGGGGGACGTAGTACTGCAGCGAGGGAGGCTCCCGGTAGCCCTGCCGGTGCACGTCCTCCACCACGCCGACCACCCGGGAGCAGGGGCTCTCTCCGTCGCCGACGCGGACGCAGGCCCCGAGGGCGTCGACGCCGGGCCAGAGTAGACGGGCCATGGATTGGCTCACCATCAGGACCGGCTCGTCGCCGGCCACCTCCGCCGCGGTGAAGTCGCGGCCGCGCAGGATCGTCGTCCCCACCGTCTCGAAGTAGTCCTCGGTGACGGCCGTCAGCCAGGGACCTCCGCCGGGCAAGTTCGGGATCGAGTCCCGGCCGGGCACCACGATGCTCAGCCCGAAGTTGTACAGGAAGGGCAGGCCGAGGCTCACCGAGGCGGCGGCCACGTCCGGGTCCCCGGCGACGGCGTCCAGGGCCCGCAGGTAGAGCTCGTACTCCCGAGCCGTCGCCGGGGGGATGGCCTCCGCGTCGAGCGAGCTGAGCGAGACGGCGACCACCGACTCGGCGTCCACGCCGAGGTCGGTGACCCGGAGCGTCCGGAAGCTCTTCAGAAACAGTCCGGCGCCCGCCAGGAGCACGGCCGAGAGCGCGACCTGGGCGGCCGCCAGCCCCACGTGGAGCCGGGCCCGCCTTCCTCCCCCGCCGCGGCTCCCCGCCCGCAGCCCCGCGGCGACGTCGGTCCGGTTGGCCCTCCAGGCCGGCACGATTCCCAGCAGGACGCCCACCACGCCGACGACCACGAACGTCAGCGCCAGCACGCGTCCCTGGAGCGGCGACGCGGGCCAGGCCACGTGGGACAGCAGGACGCGCCGTACGAGCCACCCCCCGCACCACGCCACCGGGAGCGCGGCGAGTCCGCCCAGGGTGGCCAGGACGAGGCTCTCGGATACCAGGAGGCGGGCCATCCTCCACCGGCCGCCCCCGAGGGCCATCCTCACGGCCAACTCCCGCCTGCGCCGGGTCAGCCGGGCCAGGAGGAGGTTCACGACGTTGGCCATCCCGATGACGAGGACCACGACGGCAACGGCCGTCAGAAGGCGGGCCACGGTGACCTCCTCCGCCTCGCCGGCGCCGTCGTCGGACCCGATGGGGGCGGCGATCACCCGACCCTCGCGAGCCCACTGGAAGAACCGCCCCGGATCGGTAGACGCGTGGACGCGGTTCGCCTCGGCGACGGCCGGGAGGACCTGCTCGGGATCGGCTCCGGCGCCCCGCACCCGGGCCACGACGTTCCAGTTCCGGCTCCCCGCCTCGTCCGGCGTCAGCGGGACCCAGACGTCCACCGGCTCGAGGCCGGGGCCGGTGAAGCCGGGGGGTGCCACGCCCACCACACGGTAGCGCCGCTCCGGCAACTCCACCGTCCGCCCCAGCACGCCCCCCTCCGGCGCCAGGCGCGACGCCAGCTCCTGGGAGACCACGGCCACGTCGTAGGAGGCAGGGTCGCCCGACCCCCCGATGAAGCGTCCCCGGGCCGGAGCCGTCCCGAGGAGGTCGAAGAAGCCACGACCCACCGTGCCCACCCGGAGGGGGCTCGCGGTCCCGTCCACCCTCGCCAGCATCTCCCGGGCGGAGTGGAGCGCCACGCCCGCGAAGCCACGGGCGTCGATTCGGAAGGCCTCGGCGGTCCGGTAGGGGATCCACGGCGTGGTGCGCGGCTGGCTCCCCTCGAAGCGGAGGTAGAGCCGGACGAGGTCGTCCGGCTCGGCCACGTGCGCCGGCCCGCGGAGGAAGAGGCGGTCCACCACGCCGAACATGGCGCCGGTCCCCCCGATACCGAGGGCCAGCGTGACGACCACGAAGCCCGCCAGCCGCGCGTCCCGGGTCAGCCCACGGGCGGCGTGCCGGAGATCCTGTAGCCAGCCGGTCCTCCACCCACCCGCTCCCCTTCCGCCCATCGCTCCCCCCCTCCGCCGCATCATCCACACGAACCGGACCGTCGCGGGAGACACCAGCTGCCCCCAATACCACAGCGTCGCCCTCCCGGGCCCCCCTGCCTTCGCGACCCTCCGGTACTCCCGATCCAGCTCCTCCACGAAGTCCCGGCACCACGCGTCTCCCGGCAGCACGGCCAGGAGCAGGCGCCTCGCCCACCGCGGAGGCCTCCGGCCGCGTCCCCGTCCCCTCACGCGGGTTCCAGCCCCTTCCACATGCGGTCGGACGCCCGCCGGGTCGCCCGTACCGCGTCCCATCCCTCGTCGGTCAGCGCGAAGATGCGCACCCGCCGTCCGCCCCGGGCAGGCGGATCACCCCGCACCGAGCGCAGGAGACCCCGATCCTCGAGCCGGGTCAGCGTGACGAAGACCGTGCTCACGGAGACCTCCCGTCCCGCCACGTCGCGGAGCGTCCGGCGGATTCGCCGGGCGAAGGCCTCCTCGCCGAGTCGCGCGACGGCGAGCAGGGTCAGGTACTGCAGGTCACCGACAGACATGCGACGAAAATGACGATGTCGTCATCGATGACGCAAGGAACCTCCGGGGAGACGGCTCGGCGCTCTCAGTAGTCCTCGCCCAGCTCCTTCGCGAGGGCCTGGCGCACCTCCCGGCGACGACGCCCCTCGTGGAAGCGCTTCCGGTCCTCCTCGGTCTCCAGCTCCAGGGGGCGGACCGGCACCGGATCGCTGTTCTCGTCGATGGCCACGAAGGTCAGGTAGCACGTGTTCGTGTGTCGCTCGGCGCCGGTGAGGAGGTTCTCCGCCAGCACCTTCACCCCCACCTCCATGGAGGTTCGCCCGACGAAGTTGACCCGGGCCTGGCAGGTCACCAGCTCGCCGGCGTAGATCGGCTCCCTGAAGTCGACCCGGTCGATGGAGACCGTGACGCACGGCCGGCCCGCGTGGCGCATGGCCGCAACGGCGGCCGCCCGGTCCACCATGGAGAGCAGCACCCCGCC
>JASFUL010000564.1:0-3574 GCA_050050315.1 Gemmatimonadota bacterium | reverse complement strand
CTCCAGCTCGACCTCTTCAACATCGCCAACGGGGTGGGCCAGCTCTTCTGCAGCGAGGACGACCGGAACGACGACGACCCCAACGACGGCCCGTGCGGGTGGGGCCGGGTGACCGGCGTGTTCGGCGCCGACCAGAACATCCTGGAGGTGGCGGGCTTCGACCCCACCACGCGGCGGATCCTCTACGACGTCTCGGACGACTTCTACACCGAGGACGTGCTGGGATCGAACCTGCTGCTCCAGTTCCAGGCGCAGATCGGGTTCCGGTACTACTTCTGACGCGTTCGCGGTCCGGCCCCGGAGGGGTCACTCGGGGGCGCCCGGGGAGGGCGGTGACGAGCCCGCGGAGGGGAATGCGGTAACGCCGCCGGGGCGCCGGCTCCGGACGGAAGCGAGGGGGGCGCCCGTGCGGGCGCCCCCCTCGTTCTTCGGCTGTCAGAGCGCGGCCGACTCCTCGTCGAACGCGGCCAGGAGCTCCTTCTTGCGGTCGTACGGCAGGAACGCCGCCTCGAAGCCCATGCGCGCCACCGCCTCGAGCTCGTCCCACCCGAAGCCCAGGTGGTCCCGGGCGCGGAGATACTCGTCCGTGAGGGTCGTCCCCGAGACCAGCCGGTTGTCCGTGTTCAACGTCACCACCAGGTGCTCGTCGAAGTACAGGCGGAGCGGGTGGTCCTCGTACGAGTCCACCGCCCGCGTCTGGACGTTCGAGGTCAGGCAGATCTCGAGGGGGATCCGGAAGTCGCGGACGAAGCGCATGAGGTCCGGGTCCTCGAAGAGCCGTGTGCCGTGACCGATGCGGTTCGCCCGGCAGTAGTGCAGCGCCTGGTGGATGGACTCGGCCCCGTACGCCTCTCCCGCGTGGATCGTGGTGGCCATGTTCTTGTTGATGACCGTGAAGAAGGCGTCGCGGTGCTTCTTGGCCGGGTAGTTGTACTCGGCCCCGGCCAGGTCGAAGGCCACGACTCCCCGGCCCTTGAACGCCACGGTGAGGTCGGCGAGGTCCCGGGACGTTCCCGGATCCATGTTGCGGATGCCGCACACGATCAGCCCCGTCTGGATCCCGGTCTCCGCGCGGGCGCGCTCGAGGCCGCGGAGCGGCGCCTCCACCGTCTCGGGCAGGGGCAGCCCCTCCCGGGTGTGGAGGATGGGCGAGTAGCGTACCTCCATGTAGCGCACGTTCTCGGCCGCGTTGTCCACCGCCAGCTCGTAGGCGGCGCGCTCCAGGGCGGATGGGTGCTGGAGGAGCGAGATCATGACGTCGAAGAAGGCGAGGTACTCCTCCAGGTTCCGCGCGTCGCCGGCGTGCATGGCCTCGCGCAGCCCTTCGACGTCCGACGCGGGAAGCCGCTTCCCGTACTCGTCGGCCAGGTCCAGCATCGTCGCCGGACGGAGGCTCCCGTCCAGGTGGACGTGGAGCTCGGTCTTGGGAAGCGCCTCGATCCGCTCCCGGGTGGCGCTCATCCCGCTAGCACCCCTGGGCCTCCGAGAGGGAGATGTACCCCTTCTGGACGTCCACGAGGGGTGACTGGTAGTCCCCGCTGAAGCAGGCGTTGCAGAAGGGCCCGTTCTCCTGCACCGCGCCTTCCATTCCCTCGAGGGAGAGGTAGCCCAGGGAGTCGACACCCAGCTCGGCCCGGATGTTCTCCACCGACATGCGCGAGCCCATGAGCTCCTTCCGGCTCGGCATGTCGATCCCGTAGAAGCACGGGTAGCGGACGGGCGGGCTGGCGATCCGGAAGTGCACCTCGGTGGCGCCCGCCTCGCGGATGAACTTCACCAGGCTCATCGAGGTCGTGCCCCGCACCAGCGAGTCGTCCACGACCACCACCCGCTTGCCGTCCAGCACCTCCCGCACGGGATTGTACTTCATGCGGGCTCCGAAGTCGCGGTCGGCCTGGGACGGCTGGATGAACGTGCGGCCCACGTAGTGGTTCCGGAGCAGCCCCAGCTCGAAGGGGATGCCACTCTCCTCCGAGTAGCCGAGGGCGGCGGAGTTCGCGCTGTCGGGGACGGCCATCACCGCGTCGGCCTCGACGGGATGCTCCCGGGCGAGCTGGCGCCCGAACCTCCGACGGGCCCCGTCGACGCTGAGGCCCCAGATGCGCGAGTCGGGCCGCGCGAAGTACACCAGCTCGAAGATACACGGCTGGTGCTGTGGGGCGGGGGGGAGCGAGCGGAGCTTGCGCACCTTCGAACCCTGGATCTTCAGGACCTCGCCCGGCTCGATGTCGCGGATGTACTCGGCCCCGATGATGTCGAAGGCGCACGTCTCGCTGGCCACCACGTGACCGTCCCCGACCCGCCCCAGGATCAGGGGACGGTACCCGTACGGGTCCCGGACGGCGTAGAGGGTCTCGTCCACGCTGACGACGAGGCTGAACGCACCCTCCAGGTGCGTCAGCGCGTCGTCGATCTGGGCCTCCACGACCTCGTGGCGCGAACGGGCGACGAGATGGACGATGACCTCGGAGTCCGAGGACGTCTGGAAGATGGCCCCCTCGCCGACGAGCTTCCTGCGCAGGTCGTACGCGTTGGTCAGGTTGCCGTTGTGGGCGATGCCGAGGTGCCCGTCGGAGTACTGCACCACGATGGGCTGGGCGTTCTCCACCACGCTGCCGCCGGCGGTGCTGTACCGTACGTGGCCGATGGAGGTGGAGCCGGCCAGCCGGTTCATGACGTCGGCGTCGAAGACGTCGGCGACGAGACCCGCGCCCTTGTGCACGCGGGCGTGCCCGTCCCCGATCGAGACGATCCCGGCCGACTCCTGTCCCCGATGCTGGAGGGCGTAGAGCCCCAGGAAGACGAGCTCCGCGGCGTTCTCCACGCCGCTCACGCCCATGACCCCGCACTCCTCGCCGAGCCGGTCGGGGTCCAGGGTAGCGGTGAGGACGTCCCGGGACGCGGGGGTCAGGTGGCTCACGGGGTCGCGTGGGCTGTGGTGGTTCGGGAGTCGGGGACGGCGTCCATGATCCGGGGGATGGCGTTGTGGAACGTGTCCGCCATGGCCGCAGGGTCGAGGTCTACACCGCTCTGGCCGGCGCGGATCCGGAAGCGACCGCCCGGCGGACCGACCGTACCGATCTCGCGGAAAGGCACTCCGTGCCGGCGCGCCAGCCGGATGACCTCCTCGGTGGAGCCGGGAGCGCACGACACCACGACTCGCCCCTGGCTCTCGCCGAAGAGGAGGGGCACGGGAGGGAGGTCGTCCATCAGCGACACGTCGACCCCCCGGGGTGTCGCACCGTCCCCGAGGGCGCACTCGGCCAGAGCCACGGCGAGCCCGCCTTCCGCGCAGTCGTGTGCCGATCGGATCGCCCGTTGCTGGATCATGGCCAGGACGGCGTGCTGCAGCCGGCGCTCGGCCAGCAGGTCGACGCCCGGCGGCTCGCCGGCCACGTCGCCCTTCATGAGGTACAGGTATTCGGAGCCGCCGAGCTCGCCGAGGTTGTCCCCGAGAAGGACGATCGCATCCCCCTCCTCGCGGAAGGCGTGTCCCGTCAGGTCGTCGACGTTCTCGACGATCCCCACCATCCCGATCACGGGCGTGGGGTAGATGGCGCGACCGTCGGTCTCG
>JASFUL010000563.1:0-3578 GCA_050050315.1 Gemmatimonadota bacterium | reverse complement strand
CGCCATGAGCGTGGCGCCGCGGGGGAGGATCGGCCTGCAGCTGGCCGAGGGGAAGCCGCTCCTTCCCGGCTGGATCCTCGACCGCGACGGACACCCCTCGACGGACCTGGCCGATCTCGTCGCCGGGCTGGGCGTGCCGATCGGCGGCCACAAGGGCTACGGCCTGGCCCTCGTCATGGAGGTGCTGGCGGGGGTGCTGGCGGGGGCGGGATTCGGCTGGGACAACCGCCGGGAGCATACGCCGCACATGGTGAAGCCGGCCAATTTCGGTCACTTCTTCATGGCGATCGACCCGGCGATCTTCACGCCCTACGACGAGTTCACCGCCCGGGTCGACCGTCTGATCGAACAGACCAAGGCTGGAGAGCGCGTGGCGGGGGTGGACGAGATCCTGGTCCCGGGTGAGAGGGAGCTGAGGGCGCGGGAGCGCAGCCTGCGAGAGGGGGCGCCGTTGCGGCTCTCGACGTATCGCGCGCTCCTGAAGTACGCCGAGAAGGCGGGGCTGGACACCGAGCTGGAGGTCGTCACCGGGACGTCCCCGAAGCCCGGAGAGCGCTCACCACCACGACCGCAGGGCCCCGGCCCGGACCCGGGGTGGGTGCGGAAGGGGGCGCGATCGTCGCGTTGAGGGGACAGGGAGCTCGGACCACCTCCCGGCTCGGGATGCCAGCGGGCGGCGTGATCCCTTGGGTCCGTCCTACGGCCCCTGGGCCGGAAGCGCTCGGAAGGGGCTCACCACCCTGACGCCCCCCAACTCCTGACCGTCGGTCAGCTCCTCCGTGAGGAGGAGGGCGCAGTCGAGGCGCTGCGCCGCCGCCACCACCAGCGCGTCCCAGAAGGCGAAGCCGTAACGGTCCTCCACGGCCCACGCGTCCTCGATGAGGTCGGCGCTGGCCGGAAGCGGATCCCAGGCCCTCAGGGCAAGCACGTCGGCCCATGCCTCTTCGACCGGCATGCCGGGAGCCAGCTTCGCCGTCACGGTGACGTAGTACTCCTTCAGGACCTGCGTGCTGATGCGGCCGAGACCCGTCTCCCAGAGGTGCCCCACCCACTCCGGGGCCTGGCGTTGCTTCTCCGGCTCGGTGGAGTCGCGGAGGTAGACCAGCACGTTGGTGTCGACGAACACCCTCCGGCTCACGGAGCGCCGCCTCCCCGCGCCGATCGGCGCTCGTGGACCTCTTCCGGCGTGGGGAGCCCGCAGCCACTGGCTCGCAGTGGTCGAGCCTCCCGCCCCATGAAGCGGGCGCGAGCGGCGTCGTAACCCTCCCGGCGTCTCCGTTCCTCCGCGAGGATCTCCCCCAGGTAACGGGACACGCTCGTGTCTCGGCGGGCCGCCTCCACCCGCACCCAGCGTGACGCGCTGGACCTGGAGCCGTCGGCCGCGACCCTTTAGGCATCTATCGAACTGCGCGTCGTGCGGCCGTTTGTCTTAGATGGGCGGGTGCGACGGACTGGCTACAGCCGGTAGGAGACGCGGAGCAGACGGAAGGCCTTCTCCTGGAGGGGGGTGGGCCGGGTGTACTTGTCGAAGGTGGCCTGGCTGCCTTCGATGCGGGTCTCGTTCCTGGTCAGGGTTCTCAGGTCGGCGAGCAGGGTCTCGAAGCTGCGAGCGGGCTCGCCGGCGTCGGTACGCTGACGCCGCACCTTCCGTTCTGCGGCTTCCGAGCGCTCGGCGGGAGCGACGATGGAGCGCCGGCGAGTCTCCGCCCCCTCGGGGTGGTGGTCGGTGAGCAGGAGAGGAGCCAGCGCCTCCTCCATGTGCTTGCGGACGTACAGGGCCAGCATGCAGAGGAAGATGTGGGCCCGGACCCGGTCCTCCCTTCGATGCCGGATGGGCTCGACCTCGAGGGCGAAGTCCTTGAGCACCCGGAACGCCTGCTCGACCTGGGAAAGGTCCTTGTAGGCGCGAACCACATCTGCGGCGTCGAGCTCGTCCTGGGCCACGTTGGTGCGGATGACATAGATCCCATCCAGCGTGGCCTCCTCTGCGATGGACGTCTCGTTCCGCTCGAAGGTGAAGGAGTCCTCGGTGATCTCGTAGCGGAAGTGCTTGCCCACTTTGGAGCGCTCCAGCACCCGTCCCACCCGGACGCCGATCTTGTCCTTGCCCCGCAGCGGCCGCCTCGTGCGTCGGGTGGCCTCCCCGATCGCCTCGAGCTTCGGCTCGGTCGCCTCGAGGAGCTCTTGCCGTTTGCGGGCTCGGTCGGCGGCCAGGAGTGGGTTCCGGCAGGCGACGAGCCGCTCCCCGGGGAAGTCGGCCGAGCGGATCTCGGCCAGGTCCTGCTCATCGAAGAGCGAGAGCTGAAGGGGCCCCTCCTTCCACAGCTTCCGGATGGTGGGGGCCCGCAGCGAGGTGATCCAGTCGACGCCCCGGGGCCTCAGCTCCTTCTCGATCCGGGCGTCCGTGATCATGCCTCGATCCCCGACCATGGTGACCCGCTCGAGCCCGAAGCGCTTCTGCACCCGGTCCAGGGCCGGACCCACCGTGTCGGGATCCGACGTGTTGCCACCGAAGACCTCAACCGCCACCGGAAGCCCCTCGGGCGTCGCCAACAGGCCGAACAGCACCTGGAGCTGGCTCCTGCCCTTCCGGGGCCGTCCGAATGCGGCCAGCTCGCACGTCCGGCTCTCGAAGGGCACCGGCGTGGCGTCCCAGAGCACCCGCCCGCCCTCCTCCAGGTGCCGGTCCGCCAGCTTCTTCTCGATCCGGGCTTGCCCGGCATGGAGCCAGTCCAGCGCCTCGTAGAGGTCGTCCGCATCGGCGTCGCCCACGCCCAGCACCTCCGCCAACGAGTTCGAGACCGTATCGCCGCTCAGCCGCTGGGCTGTGGCCAGCTTCGAGCACGGATCCAGGATCCGCGCTGCGATCATCGCCAGGACGAGCTGCCGCTTCCGATGCTTCCGCGTGGAGAGGACCTCAGGGAGCCCCAGCCGCCGCATCGTCCCCACGACTGCGGCCACGTCTCCATGGGGCCGGCTTCGCACGATCTCGAACACATCCTCACTGGAAACAAGATGCTCACCCTTGAGCGTGCGACGGATCTGTTCGATCTGCTCCTCGGGCAGCTTGGTGATGTTGCCCACCGTACGGCGCCGGATCTTCTTGCCCTCCCGCCACGCCTCGCGGATGAGGACCGTGGGGCGGGAGCCGCGGTTGGGGATCGTCTCGACGTACATGGAAACATGATACGCGGCATTCCATGGTACGTCAAGCGTACGATCTCGCCCCCTTACATGGAAACACCATGCACCCAAATCCGTCGGCCTAAACCCTTATCTGCAACGACCTTCCGGGTCAATCAGGTCAGGCTGGGAGGGGTAACTTCCGTCTAGTACTGGCAAGCCCGCTACGGCTTCGCGGCGAGCCAGGAGTGGCTGGACCACCTCCGACTGTCTTCGGTGCGCCTGTCCGGGTGCTCGTCGTCGTTCGTGTCACCGGACGGCCTGGTCATGACGAACCACCATTGCGCCCGGGGCTGCATCGCGACGGTGTCTCCCGAGGACACCAACTACCTGCGCACGGGCTTCACGGCCGAAACCCGCGAGGACGAGGTCACGTGCCCGGGCATGTACGCGGA
>JASFUL010000562.1:0-3598 GCA_050050315.1 Gemmatimonadota bacterium | reverse complement strand
CATCACCGGCGGGGAGGCCCACCGCCTGGACTTCATTCTCCCGGGGGACGGTGTCGAGTCGTTCCTCGAGGTTACGGTCACCGGAGGAACGGGCCAGTTCGCCAGTGCCACCGGGTCGTTCGTCGCCCACGTCATCGTGCGATTCATGCCGACCCTGCGGTTCGACATCACCCTCGCCGAGATCCTCCCTGGCGGTACTCTGTACTACTGATCGGGGGACCGGCCGGGAGCACCGCCCCAGGCACCCATGGCCCGAATGAAGGATCCGAAGCGTCTCCACAAGGAGCTCCGGCTCCTCGACGTCTACGCGATCTGCACCGGGGCCACCCTGAGCGCGGGGTTCTTCCTGCTCCCGGGCCTGGCGGCCGTCCAGGCCGGCCCGGCTCTGGTCCTGGCCTACCTGATCGCGGCCGTGCCCCTGGTGCCCGCCATGATGTGCAAGGCGGAGCTCGCCACGGCCATGCCCCGGGCCGGTGGCATCTACTACTTCATCGACCGGGCGATGGGCCCCCTGCTCGGTACGATCAGCGGCCTCGGCACGTGGCTCGTGCTGGTGCTGAAGGTCGCGTTCGCCCTCGTGGGCACGGGCGCCTATCTCGGCCTCTTCGTCCCGGATCTGCCCATTCTGCCAGTGGCCCTCGCACTCGCCGTGGCCGTGGGGCTCGTGAACCTCTCGGGTGCCGGGACCAGCGGCCGCCTCCAGATCGTCCTCGTGGTCTTCCTCCTGGTGGCCCTCGCGGTCTTCCTCCTGGGCGGGCTGCCCGAGGTGCGCGCGTCCCACTTCCAGGACTTCTTCGCCGCCGGAACCGGCGACATCCTGGCCACGGCCGGACTCGTCTACATCAGCTACGTCGGGATCACGAAGGTGGCGAGCCTCTCCGAAGAGATCGAGGACCCCGAACGCAACATCCCCCTGGGCGTCTTCCTGTCCATCGGAACCGCGGTCCTGATCTACGCGGCGGGGACGTTCGTGATGGTCGGCGTCGTACCCATGGACCGTCTGGCCGGCGACCTGACCCCGGCCGCCACGGCCGCCGGCGAGATCTTCGGGTCGTGGGGCGTCGTCCTCCTCGGCGGGGCCGCCCTCGTCGCGTTCACTTCGGTGGCCAACGCGGGCACGCTGAGCGCCTCCCGCTACCCCCTCGCCATGAGCCGGGATCGACTGCTCCCGGACTTCCTGGGGCGGCTGGGGGCGCGCAGGACGCCCGTGGCCGCCATCGTGGTGACCGTGGCGGCCATCGCGGCCGTCCTCGTACTTCTCGATCCCACGGGGATCGCGAAGCTGGCGAGCACGTTTCAGCTCCTCCAGTTCTCGCTCCTGTGCGTGGCCGTCCTCGTCATGCGCGGCAGCGGCATCGAGTCGTACGACCCTGGGTACCGGGCGCCCTTCTTTCCATGGCTCCCGCTGTTCGGTGGGGTGGCCCCGCTCTGGCTCATCGTGGAGATGGGTTGGATGCCTCTCCTGTTCGCCGCGGCTCTGGTTCTGGCGGGAGGACTCTGGTACCGGATCTACGGACGGGACCGCGTGGGGCGGGGCGGCGCCATCTACCACCTCTTCCGGCGGCTCGGGACCCGCAGCGACGAGGACCTGGACCGGGAGCTCCGGGGCATCCTCAAGGAGAAGGGACTTCGGGTCCAGGATCCCTTCGAGGAGGTGGTGGCGCGGAGCCAGGTGATCGACCTGGAGGAGCCCGCGCGTTTCGACGAGCTCGTCGCCCGTGTGTCCCCCTGGCTGGCCGGCCACGTGCCGGCCTCGGCCGGAGCCATCGAGCGGAAGCTCCTGGAAGGCACCCGTCTGGGGGTGACGCCGGTCACGCGGGGGATCGCCCTCCCCCACCTCCGCCTCGGCGGCCTCGATCGACCGGAGATGGTGCTGGTGCGGGCCCGGTCGGGGGTCCGCATCCACTCCGGGCCCGACACGGAGGAGGGCCGGGAGGACACGGTGACGGCGGTCTTCTTCCTCGCCAGTCCCGAGGAGGACCCGGGTCAGCACCTCCGCATCCTCGCCCAGCTCGCGAGCCGGGTGGACGAGGACAGCTTCCCGGACGACTGGAGCTCGGCGTGCGACGATCAGGAGATACGCGAGGCCCTCCTGCGGGACGAGCGCTTCCTCTCGCTCACCCTGCGTGAGGACGCCTCCACGGCCCCCCTGGTGGGACGCCCGCTCGGCGAGATCTCCATGCCCGAAGGAACCCTCGTCGCGATCATCCTCCGGGACGGCGAGGCCGTCGTGCCCCGGGGCCGCACGGTCCTGGCCCCGGGCGATCGGCTCACGATCATCGGTGCGTCCGCCGGCATCCGGGAGCTTCGACGCAGATGGGTGGACCGACCGGAGGAGGGGTAGGTCCTTCTTCTTGCTCAGCTCACGCGGCCTTCTCTACCTTGCCCTCCGTATCCAGTCGGCGTCTGGTTCTGCAATCCATGGGGAGACGAGGCACCTGTCCCATGCCCGTGCACATCGTTCGGCGAGGCGACACTCTCTACGGGATCGCGAGGAGCCACGGCATCCGCTACTGGCCCAACGTCTACTTCGCGGCCGGGAACAACCGGTTCCGAGCATCCCATCTGGACCCGAACCGCATCGCCCCCGGCGACCGCGTCTTCGTCCCGCCGCGCCACGCGATCGAGCCCATGGAAAGGCACCCGAAGATCGTGCACGGCGACGTGCCGCTCTTCACCCAGCGGGCCGAGACCTGCTGGAGGGCGACGGGGAAGATGCTCTACTGCCGCGAGAACTCCGGCCCGAGTGCCGAAGCGGACTACGATCGGCTCATCGGCGAGCGATACCGCACGATGGCGGCGGGGCTCCCTCACACGGATTGGCGCTCCTTCTACGTGGGCCGGCTCCACATGGAGGAGGAGACGATCGCCAGTCCGAACGATCTCCACCACATCATCGCCAGCCACGGCCCGGCCATCGTGGCGGTCGGAGCCGATTCGAGCGCCCACTCCATGGTGATGGCCGGCTACGATCTCTTCCAGGGTCGCTGGTTCGTGCTCGATCCGGCGGCGGGTGAACAGCTGACCTTCGAGGGAGATGTCATCACGGCGGGGGGCGGCCCGAGCTCGTCGAGCTCGCGGCCCACGCGGCTGACCGACTACCGGACGGGTCCAGCCACGCTCGAGAACATGGGCCGCTGGCTGTGGATCCTGGACACGACGGTTCACCAGCTGGTCTACTACTACCGTGCTTGATCGACATCTGGCCCTGGCCACGCCGTGGCAGGTGACTCGGATCGGCGGTGGCTAGGCGGGTGCCCGGAGCCTCCACGCCTCCGGAATCCGGCGCCGCTGACGAGGGCCCCGCAGGCAGGAACCGGAGGCCCCGCCGACTCCTCCTCTTCCTGGCCCTGGCCGGCGTGGCGGCGGTCGCGGCGTTCCTCCTCGTGCCGCGTCCCCGACCCCCGGTGGAGATCGACTTCGGAGGTCCGGTGGCCGGCTGGCCCCACTACGGGGGGGACGTGGGTGGCACGCGCTCGTCTCCTCTCACGCAGATCACGCCCGAGAACGTGGGCGCCCTCGAAGTCGCCTGGACGTACCGGTCCGGCGACGTCTCCCACGGCGACCTGTATCCGTCCAGAAGCTCCTTCCAGGCGAC
>JASFUL010000561.1:0-3635 GCA_050050315.1 Gemmatimonadota bacterium | reverse complement strand
GGCGCCGCGTCGACGGTGGGGGTGCTCGTCACCGCGCGGGAGGGGGACGGGTACTCGAACCGGGTGGGTGGCGCCGACGCGTTCCTGCGCCTGGGGGCCTCGACCCTCCAGCTACAGTACCTGCGCTCCGAGACCGAGTATCCCGGAGAGATCGCGTCCCTCACCGACCAGCCGTCCGGCCGCTTCGGCGGGAACGCCTTCGCCGGCGTCTACCGATACTCGACGCGCGCGTGGAACGCGGGTGTGAACGCTTCCTTCCACGGTCGTGGGTTCCGGGCCGACGCGGGGTTCGTCAACCAGGTGGACCTGGCCGACGCGTGGTCGTGGGTGGGTCGGACCTGGTGGGGCGAGGACGACGCCTGGTGGACGTCGGCCGGGGTGAACGCCGGCTTCTGGTTCCAGCGCACCCTCTCCGCCTGGACCCCGATCCACGAGGGCGTGTGGGTCAGCGCGAGCTTCCGGGGCCCCTTCCAGTCGTTCCTCTGGGTGAACCCGGACCTCGCCCGGGAGAGCGTCGACGGGAGAGTCTTCGAGCACCCCCGCCTGAACTTCGGCGGCCGGCTCAGCCCCGTCGGGGCGGTGGGCTTCCGGGTCGACGGATCGGTGGGGGGCGCCCTGGACTTCGCGAACGCGCGGCAGGCCGACCAGATCCGCTTGAGCCCGGCGCTGGACCTGCGTCTGGGCCGGCGGGTGCACCTCCGGGCCACCCACTCCTTCGAGCGCCTCGACCACGCCGGCGAGCGCGTCTACGACGCGAACGTCTCCCAGCTCCGGGCCGTGTACAACTTCAGCGCCCGCGCCTTCGTGAGGGGCATCGTCCAGTACCGCCGGACCGACCGGAACGTGGCGCTCTGGGAGGGGGAGGTGGACCCCGAGAGCACGTCGGTGGCGACGCAACTCCTCTTCAGCTACGAGCTCAACCCGCTGAGCGTCCTCTACGTGGGATACTCGGACAGCCGTCTGGGCGGTCTCCGGGCCGACGGCACCGCCCTCGCCCTCACGCCGTCCGAGCGGACGTTCTTCCTCAAGCTCGGCTACGCCTGGCGCCCGTGAGCGGGCGACTCACCGCCACCGGCCGTCGGGGCTCCCCCCTTCCGCCAGCACCAGGGGCTCGTCGAGGCGCACCACGAGGCGGGCCCCCTCGGGGATGGTGGCGTGCCCGTCCCGGGTGGCCAGCGCCACCGCCGCCCCCGCCGCGGCCCCCACGGCCGCGCCCTTGAGGGCGTCCTTCGAGTCGCCGCCGAGGATCTTGCCGAGGATCGCGCCGGCGGCGGCGCCAACCCCGACCTTGGCGGCGGTCTCCCCCCCGTCGTCGCGGGTGGCCGCCTCCATCTCGACCTCCTCGACCGTCCCCCGGAGGCCATGGGAAACGCCCTCCACGACGACGGACTCGACCTCCAGCGTCAGGAAGGCCGGGCGTTCGGAGCCGTCGCTCTCCCGGCTCTCCAGGACCCGGCCCCGGACGACGGCGTCTCTCGGCAGCAGCACCATCCCGTCCGCGCCCAGCACGTCGTCCTCGAGGTGGGCCCGGAACCGGTCGCCCGCGTGGCTCTCCCGGGTGGACAGCCCCGTCTCCATGATCAGGGGCAGGCGCGTGCCGACCGGCACGGTCGGGGGCGCGTGGGCCCGTTCCGCTCCTCGCTCCAGCTCCCGGGCGGGGGTGACGGGCCCGGGGTCGGTGCGCTCCAGCGATCCGTCCGCGGGGGCGCGCTCGATCGGGGTGTCGCCGGCGGGCGCCGGCGACGCTTCCCGGGCTCCGGAGGACCGGGGAGGGGCCGCCCCGTCGGGAGAGGCCTCCTTGCGGTGGACCGTGGGCGGGGGTGGTTCCGGACCCGCCGCGGACCCGGAAGCGCTCGCGGGAGCCGCCGTGGCGCCACCGCGCTCCTCTGCGCCCGTCGTCCCCTCCGTCCCGGACCCGTCGTCCGGGGGCTCGGCCCGGGAGACCCGGTCCGTCGGGTCGGGTGACGCCTCCGCCTCGGCCGGCGGTATCATGCGCACGCTCTCCCGGTCCTGAGCCGACTCGGCGTCCCCGCAGGCGGTCGCTGCCAGCGCCAGCACGAGGCCGGCCAGCGCCATCACCGAGCCACCCCACCGGGCTCGGCCGGGGAGAGGAACTTTCGTACCCGGCGTGGGCATAATCACCCTCCTGCTCGTATGGGCCTCGTCACGAGCGCGTCCGGCGGACCCCCGATCGGGGGCGACTCCGCCAGGGCACCCTCACCGTCCCGGCCTGTCGTCCGGGCCCCTCGTCTCTACTGGATACACCGCCCGACCGCCGCATGAGCCACCTCCGCTCCATTCTCCCCTACTACCGACCCTACCGGAAGGGACTCGCCGTGGGGCTGCTCATGGTGGTGCTCGCCCAGGCCTTCAGCCTGGTGGTCCCCTTCCTGATCAAGCTGGCCATCGACGCCATGGACGATCCCGGCGTGACCGGGACGCGGATCGCCGGGTTCGCCGGGCTCATCGTCCTGACGGCGCTGCTGGGCGGGGCGGCGCGATACCTCATGCGCGAGCTGCTGAACGCCATCAGCCGGCGCATGGAGGTGGATCTGCGCAACGACTTCTTTCGTCACCTGCTGCGGCTCGACCCTAGCTTCCACGGGGGCGTCCGCACCGGCGACCTCATGAGCCGGGCCACCAACGACACCCTCGCGGTCCGGCAGGCCGCGGGTCCCGCGGTCATGTACACCGTGAACACGGCGGTGGGCTTCGTGCTGGCGCTCGGGATGATGCTGTACATCAGCCCACGGCTCACCCTCTTCGCCATGATCCCGATGGTGTCGCTGCCCCCGGTGGTCCTGGGCTTCGGGAGGATCATCCACCGGCGCTTCGAGAGGATCCAGGAGCACTTCGCGACCCTCTCCACCTTCGTGCAGGAGAACCTCACCGGCATCCGGATCGTCCGGGCCTACGTGCAGGAGGACGAGCAGGCGCGGCAGTTCGCCGGCCTGAACGCCGGGTACCGGGAGCGCAACATGGACCTGGTGCGGGCGGCGGGGCTGTTCCACCCGGTCCTGGGCCTCATCACCGGTGTCGCCATGGTGATCGTGCTCTGGCTGGGTGGACAGGAGGTGATCGCGGGGTCGATCAGCGAGGGCGACTACGTCGCGTTCTTCTTCTACCTCGCCTTCCTCATCTGGCCCATGATCGCGCTCGGGTGGGTCGTGAACCTCTTCCAGCGCGGAGCGGCCTCCATGGGGCGCCTCAACCGGATCTTCGGGACGGAGCCGGCGCTCGCCATCCCGGCCCGGCCCGCGCGGGTCGACGACGCCCGGGGCGAGATCGAGTTCCGCCACGTCTCGTTCCGCTACCCCGGGACCGAGCGGCTCGTCCTCGAGGACGTGACCTTCACCGCCCGTCCGGGGCAGACGGTGGCGCTTGTGGGTCCCACCGGGTCGGGGAAGAGCACGGTTGTCCACATGATCCCCCGCCTCTACGACCCCACGGACGGCGAGATCCTGCTGGACGGGGTCCCGCTCACGCGCTTCGAGCCCGCGGATCTCCGGCGGGTCATCGGCATGGTCCCCCAGGATCCCTTCCTCTTCAGCGACACGATCCTCGACAACATCGGACTCGGGCTGGACGGGGCCGGCGAGACCCTCGAGCCGGCCTCCGCCGGCGGAAGCGCGAAG
>JASFUL010000560.1:0-3639 GCA_050050315.1 Gemmatimonadota bacterium | reverse complement strand
AGAAGAGCGTGAAGCGGTTGTTCACGTCGAGCTGGGGCGCGTCCGCCTCCACCTGGGAGAAGTCCGGGTTCACGGTCGCGTTGAGGGTGAGGTCCGACGTGATCCGCCAGGCGGCGTCCAGCCCCACGTCCTCCTCGACGCTCCCGGCCGCCATCCGGCCCTCGGGGAAGTCGGCGCGGGCGTCGGTGCGCGAGCCGGTGACGGTGGGGGTGAGCCGGACGGCCCCGCCGGGCTCCACGTCCTCGAGCCCGGTGAGGAGGTTGGCCTGGCAGAGCAGACAGGCGTCGTCCCGGTCCCACACCATGGAGCGCACGTCCACCTGCTCGCCCCGGGGCCACCGCCGGCTCACGTAGAAGCCCCACGTCTGCGGCCCTTCCACGTCGGGAAAGCGGAGTGACTCGAAGGGGATCGCCGCCTCGACCACGTACCCGTCGTCGGTGATCCTCCCGGAGGAGCTCCAGATGGCGTCCCAGGAGGGGTCGGATGGTCCGGTCGGCCCGGAGCCCCCGCTGGGGCCGCTCCCCTGGGCGCTGTAGACGGCGTCCCACTGCACTCCGAGCGCGGAGATCCCGAACTCGAAGGCGCGCCTTCCGTCGTTGTAGGGATCCAGCGTGAGGATCACGCGGTCGTGGCCGTCGATGTCGTCCCGGCCGGTGATGTACGCCCGGATCGCTCCCGGCTCGGGGTCGAGCGCGTGGCACCCGAGGTAGAGGTTGTCCCGGTCGTGGGTGATGCGGCAGACCGTCTCCACCGGCGCCGGCGCGTTGTCACCGGGGGCCACCTCCCACGCCAGGTCCACCGACCCGGCCTGCAGCCAGTCCATCTCGTCCAGCGCGGCGTCCACCTCCACCCCGCGGACCGCCCGTCCCACCGGCACCTCGAGACGGGTGCCCGGCGAGGCCACCCTGGCGGCGGTCGTACCGGGGCCCTGGACTCGACCCGCAGCCGCCGGACCGGTGGGGCTCCCCTGCCCGGACGCCACCCCGGGGAGGAGCAGGCCCAGGACCGCGACCCTTCGGACCGTCCGAGGCACCCGGCGGCCCCGGTTCGTCCGGGCGGTCCTCTCCCGGGCTCCACGACCCGGCGCGACGCCCGGAACCCACGCACGCGATCCGATCCACCTCGTCATCCTCGTCCTCCCGTCCCGACGTCGCCGTCGTCCGCATCCCGTCCGTGGGCCCGGGCCCGCCCGGGTCCCGTCTACATGACACGTCTATATGAAATCCTTCTTTCATTTACCCGCGTGACCCTGGGCCCATCGTGTCCGTCCAGGGGTGGCTCAGAGGGTCGGCGGGGAGCCCACCAGCCCGTCCGCCGGACCCCCGTCCTCGGCGAGCCCCAGCAGCTCGGCCGCCCTGCGGCGGACCAGGTCGGAGGGGTCGTGGAGCCGGGCACGGTCGAGGGTCTCGGTGGCGTCCTCGCAGCCGAGGCGGTCCAGCACGGTCGCCGCCATCACGCGGTTTCGCGGTTCGGGGTCGGTGCGGAGCGCGCGCTCGAGCTCCGAGATCAGCTCGGGGCCCGGGATCGTGGTGGCCACGCCGAGGTTCTTGAGGGCCAGCCAACGGAGCGACGGCTCCGGGCTCTCCAGGAACGCCCGCAGGGCGGCAACCGTGGCCGGGTGCCGGATGGCCCCCATGGCCTCCACCGCCGCCGCGCGTACGCCGAGGGGATTGTCCGCGTCGGCGGCCGCCGACCGGAGCGACCGGAGCGAGCCGGGCCGCCCGTGCAGGGCCAGGGCGGTCGCCGCCGCCTGCCGCACGCGAGGGTCGTCGTCGTCCAGCAGCGTTCGGCCCAGCGCCCTCGTCGACTCCCCGGGACACCACGCGGCCAGGTCGCGCACGGCGTGGAGCCGGACGTCGACGGAGGAGCTGGCGAGGGCGGCCTCGAGCCGTGCGGTGGAGCCCGCCGGGACCGCCAGCACCTCGACCGAGGCCAGGGGCAGCGATCCGAGGAGGAGGAGCAGCCCGGCCAGGGCCGCCGTGCGACCGCGGACCGCCCTTCGCACCGAGCCGTCGAGGACGGCCTCCACCCGCCGGCGGAGCACGCGGCCGGGGCGAGCCATGGCGAGCGAGCCCTCGAGGGTGGGGGACGGGGTGCGGCAACGACGGGCCATCTCGACCAGCACCCCGGCGTACTCCGGCCCCGGAATCCCGCGGCGCACCACCGCCCTGTCGCACGCACGCTCCCGCTCCTCGGCGGCGGCCCTGTGGGCCAGCCACAGGAGGGGGTTGATCCAGTAGATGATGCGCGCCACCTCGGCGAGCTGGTGGGCCAGGAGGTCCCACCGGCGCACGTGCATCAGCTCGTGGAGCACCACGGCCCGGAGCCGCGCCTCGGGCCACTCGTCCGCGCCTTCGGGCAGGATCAGGATCGGCCGGACCAGGCCGCCCGTGGCGGGCACCTCCAGTCGGTCGGTGAACACGACGTGAACCCGTCGACGCACCCCGGCCGCGGCCGCCTCACGGCGCACGAGCGCCGCGACCTCGCCGTCCTCCTCCAGCCGGCGCCCCGCCGCGGTGACCGAGGCGATCCGCACCCAGTGACCGGCCAGGCGGACCGCGAGCGCCAGCGAGCCCGTCGCCCAGAGGAAGAGGAAGGCGAAGGCGATCGTCTCTCCGTCCGGAAGCGGAAGGCCGGCGGGAGCGGACCGAGCGTCCGTGGCGGCCCGGGACCCCGGGACGGGTCCGGCCGAGCCCGGATCGTCGCTCCCGAGGGCCCGGACGCCGTTCCAGCCGGCCCCCGCGGTGGCGGGGCCGGGATCGGGAGGGGTCGCCCCCAACCCGGCCCGGTATCCCGACAGCGGAATCTGCCGCGCAGGCAGGATGGCGCCCACGGCCGGCAGGAGCAGAGCCAGCGCGAAGGCCGCGGACCACACGGCGTGACGCTGGCCGGGGGTGCCCCGGCGCAGGACCAGCGTGGCCAGGCACGCGACCGCGAGCAGCACGGTGCCTTCGCCCAGCAACTGCACCCCAACCTGGACGGCCAGGTCGGTCGAAAGGAAGATCTCCGGACCCATCGTCACCCCTCCCCGGCCCCCTCGGGCCCGTCCCCGTCGTCCACCCCCGTTCCCGTCGCCGCCGCGTCGATCCGCGCCTGGATCTCCTCCAGCTCCTCCTCGCTCAAACCACCGGCGTTCATGTCGAGGAACGCGAGGATCGCGCTGGAGGGAGAGTCGTGGAAGAAGGTCCTCAGCAGGTGGGTCATGGCGCTCTTCCTCGCCCGCTCCGGTTGGAGCGCCGGACGATAGACGTAGCGCTGATCCTGTTCCCGGTGCTCGACGAAGCCCTTCTTCTCGAGGTTCCGGAGGGTCACCCGCACCGAGTCGTGGATCGACTCGTCCCCCAGCTCGCCCACCACGTCGGCCACCGACCCCTCCTCCAGGCGGAAGAGCGCGTCCATGATCTGACGCTCCCGGCGACCCAGGCGGTGCGGAAGGACCTCGCTCATCGGACGTTGCTCTCCGGCTGAGGGTTCGTCAGGGGAATACGGCGAAGTGAAAGAGCGGTTTCAGGTCATCAGTGAAAGAATGATTTCATCGACGCCGTCGCGCAAGGGAGTCGTTCCGAGCGGTGGATCCACTACCAGCCGAGCGCCACACCCCCGCGTCGGGGGTCGGACTGGCCCCGGAGCGTCCCGTCC
>JASFUL010000559.1:0-3656 GCA_050050315.1 Gemmatimonadota bacterium | reverse complement strand
TCGTCCTCGGATACGTGGTGTTGCTCCCCCTCGCCCTCATCCTCTGAGAGGGCCGTAGCCCTTCGACGTTCCCGCGGGCCTTTCGCGCCCGGTGTTCCGGGTCCTAGGTTGACCGGAGGCAGCCCCACCCCGCCCGCGGTTCCCTCCAGGCCTCGACGGATGTCGATGATGCAGCGGTGGTTCGTCCTGCGGTTTCTGCTGGTTGCGGCTCCCTCCCTCCTCTTCCTGTCCTGCGGCGACGGGGGGACGTCCGCGCCCGCCGATCCCGTCGTCCAGGTGACCGTCACGCCGACGAGCGCGGAGATTGCGACCGGCTCGTCCACCACGTTCGGCGTCGTGGTGGTGACCGAAGGCGGCGAGAACGTCTCGGCCTCGGTCACCGTCACGTGGACGGTCGCTCCGGCCGACGTCGCCACGGTGCAGGGGAGCGGCGCGACGGCCCAGGTGACCGGCCTGGCGGAGGGTGCGGCCACGGTCCGCGCCACCGTCGGCAGGGTGGTGGGGCAGGCGGTCGTGACGGTCTTCGACCCCACACCGCCGGCGGCCCCCACCGGCGTCACCGCCGTGGCCGCGTCGGATACCGAGATCGACGTGGCCTGGCAGGACAACTCGTCCGACGAGACGAGCTTCCGGATCGAGCGCGAGCAGACCGTCGCGCCTGCCGCCGGGGAGGGCGGTCCCGCCCGGGTCTTCGCGGAGGTCACCAGTGTCGGGCCCGGCGCCACGTCGTTCCACGACAGCGGCCTCGAGCGCGGCACCGCGTACCGTTACCTGGTCCGAGCCTGCAACGAGCACGGGTGCTCCCCGGCCGAGGGGTCCCCGGGCGAAGAGGCATCGGAGTCGGACGTGGTCCTGACGCACGAACGGCTGAGTCTGCTCACGACGTCCCTCCCGCGGGGCACGCTCGGGCAGGAGTACGATGCGCCGCTCGAGGCCGAGGGCGGGAACGGCAGCTACGAGTGGGACCTCTCCTCCGGCGGGCTCCCCGCCGGACTCCAGTTGCTTCCGGAGGGGGCGATCCGGGGGACTCCGGACGAGACCGGCTCCTTCACGCTGGGGTTGCGGGTGCGCAGCGGGGGGCAGTCGGCCTCCAGGACCATCGGGCTGATCGTGACCGCCCCCGAAGGCGCCGCCCACCTGGAGACCGAGTACCTGGTGAGCGGCAACGTGGGCGTTCCCTACGTGGACCGGCTCTCGGCCACGGGAGAGGGGAGCCTCACGTTCTCCGTGGTGGCGGGCGGCCTGCCCGAGGGGGTGACGCTGGACGGCGCCACGGGGGACCTCACCGGCACGCCCACGGGGTCCGGGCTCTCCTACTTCACGATCCGGGTCCAGGCCGGGACCACGAACGACCGCCGCACCTTCGCGTTGCACATCTCGCCCAATCCGCCGGGCGCGTTCAACGTGTGGACGATGAACGTGAGCACGGACCTGTCCATCCCGTCGCCGGCCATCGTCGACGCCGTCGCGGACGCGCTGGCCAAGTGGGAGGACGTCATCGTCGGGGACCTTCCCGCTACCAGCTACCCCCCGGGGTTCTGGCAGGCGGGGGACTGCAACGGGAACGCGCAGAGCCTGAACGGTCAGGGCTTCGACGACATGCTCGTCATGCTCCAGCTCGTGAACATCGACGGGCCCGGCCAGACCCTCGGCTCGGCCGGGCCGTGCTCGGCGAGGACGGGCGCGACGGGCCTGGCCCCCGACGTCTACACGACCTTCGGGCGCCTCCGGCTCGACACGAGCGACCTGGACGATCTCGACGACGACCAGCTCTTCGCCCTCGTCTTCCACGAGATCGGACACATCGTCGGCATCGGGACCCTGTGGGAGGCGTCGGAGTTCTTCGGAGGCTCCGACCTGATCACGGGCTCCGACGGGCCGAACCCCCGCTACACCGGCGAGGGCGGCAACGCGGAGTACTCCGGAACCCTGGGCGGGGGGAGCGGAGGGGCCGGACGCGCTCCCATCGAGGCCGACGGCGGTGAAGGGACCGCGTACGGTCATTGGGACGAAGGCGAGTTCGACAACGAGATGATGACGGGGTACATCGAGCCCTCGGGCCGCCCGATCCCGATCAGCTCTCTGACGGTGGCCGCCGTCGGGGACTTCGCCTACGAGGTGGACCTGGAGGCCTCGGACCCGTACTCGATCCCCGGGTGCGCGCCGGGGTGTACGGCGGCCCCACCGTGGCCGTCGCCGGCGACGCTGAAGGCCGGCCGGCGGCCGCTCGACGACATTCGGCGGGGTCCGATCGCCATCGAGCTGCCGTCGGGCGAGGTCGTCTTCTTCACGCCCCCGGGCGGGAACCGGTGACCTCCCCTCGCCACCGTGGCGCCGCCGCCCTGGCGGTGTTCGGGTGGGTCCTGGGCGGCGCGTGCGCCTCGAGTCCGGAGGGGGGAGGGACCGTCGGGGACCTGACGGGATGCTACCAGTTCGAGCGGACCGCCGAGGCCCGGGAGCTCGGCCTCCCGTGGGGCTTCGAGCTGCTGGGAGGAGCGCTCTCGGAGTGGCCGAACCTGCCGGAGGGGCGCCGGGCGAGGACCCGGGTCACGGCCGAACGCACGGCCGACCACCCCTTCGCGTTCTGGCGCCCCGTGGCGGGCGACTCGATCCAGGTGGGTCACCCGGGGGGTGGGGGCTTCGCTCTCAGCCTGGTCCGGGACGGCCGGGTCCTCCGGGGCACGGCCCGTGCGGTGGGCGACGCGGTGCGCTTCGGCGAGAGCTTCCAGCCCCGCGACCCCCGTCCGGTCGTCGCCTGGAAGGTGGTGTGCCCGGATGTCGCGTCGAGCGACCGGGCGTCTCCGTAGGTGCGCCGCCGGGGTGTCCGGCGGCCGGGGTTCGGTGACCCGCGGTCGGGGAGGTCGGTGAATGGCCAGGCCCGATTCTGAGTACGACGATCCCGAGGGTCGCCGCACCCGTACGTTCGCCCGCGAGCTCTTCCTGAACCGGATCCGCAGGGACGCCCCGGCCGTCCTCGAGACCCTCAGCGAGAAGGTCCTTCCGGTCTACCGCGAGCAGTGGAGCGAGGGACGGGTCGGGGTGGCGCTGCACGAGTGGGGGTCGCGATGGAACCTCACCGATCCCTGGTGTCTCGATCTGGCGCTGGAGACGCTCAGGGAGTGGGCCGGGTGGCCCCTGGCCCTCCGGCACCTGACGTGGGCGCGACCTCCGAGACCGGACCGGATGTGGGCCGGCGACGACGAGCCCCGACGCCCCACGCCCCGGCTTCCGGCCTGGTTCCCGACGCTCCAGACATTCGGGTCCTTCGAGTTGGAGGCGCGAGAGGCGTTCGAGCGGTGGCTGGAGAGCTACCGCGAAGCCGGAGAGGAGTGGGCGAGCCGGCACGGCCTGGAGCCCGTCCCCGACGACCGACCGGGGTACGAATCCTCGCCGGCGCTCCGCTTCTCCTGGCTCGTCCGCTTCCAGGTGCTCGCAGAGTCGGCCTCGGAGATCGCGGCCGCCCCCGATCCCGACGATCCCGACGCGCCGCCCGTTGCCACGTCGACCGTCCGGGACGTCGTCGCGAGGGAGGCTACCCGGATCGGCCTGACCCTTCGGGAGGCCGGGAAGCGGCCGTAGCGCGGAATCCACGGGTGGAGGGCGACCGACTTGTCCCGCCGCCGCCTCCCGGACCACCTTCGTCCTTCCGAATCCCC
>JASFUL010000558.1:0-3671 GCA_050050315.1 Gemmatimonadota bacterium | reverse complement strand
AGGCCGCGCCCTCGCCGCCGTAACTGTGCCCGTACACCCCGATGCGTTCGGGGTCGGCGTAGCCCATCTCGACGACCTTCCGGGTCGCGGCTTCGACGCACTCCAGCATGTCGCTGTGCGAGGACCCGGTGTGGAAGTGCACGTCGGCGCGCATCATGAGGTAGCCGTGGCTCAGGCCCTCGACGGTCTCCCGCCCCATGCTCACCAGGAAGGCCGGCTCCGGGTAGTCGTGCAGGTTCTGCGAGTTCTTCTCGTAGAAGGTCACCAGCATCGGCCGCTTCTGGCCCTCCACGTAGTCGTCGGGCACGGCCAGGATGCCCTGCAGCCTCACGCCGTCGTCGTTCGTGTAGTCGAAGAGGATGCGTCGGCCCCACACGTACTCGTCCTGCTGGGGATTGGCGTCGCTGATCTTCCGCATGTCGGAGAACGCCGAGGTCGCGACCTGCAGGTCCGGGAACTCCACGAACGTCTGCCGCGTGAGGAGGAAGCGGTCGGCCCGCTCGGCCCGTACCGGCCTGCCGAACCTGGCGTCCGCCCAGACGAGCTCGCGGAGCTCACCACCGGGATCGAGACGGTAGAAGCCGTCCTTCTTGGTCCACTGCCCGTATGCCGAGAGCGTGAGGGGTCGTCCCAGGTCGATCTCCCGCCCGGTCCGGACCCGGCGCGGCGCGGCTGAGTCGATGGGCTCGGTTCGCACGAAGCGGAAGCGGACCTCTCGCTCGGCGCCCGCGCCGCCGGTCAGGGCGCGGGCCGGCCCCCCCTCGAAGGGTAGGAGCCACAGATCGTAGCGCGATTCGGCGACCACGCCGCTGCCGTCGCTCGCGTAGCCCGCCAGGCCGTAGGGCGGTCGGGGACCCACGTAGTCCCACTCCGCGTCGGCGAATCCCGCGTCGTCGCCGGGGAGGCCGGCGAGCGTCCGGGAGCTTCCCGCGTCCAGGTCGTACGCCTCGTACCGGCCGTCCTTCCAGTAGAGGAAGCGCTTCCCGTCGGGGCTGACGCCGAAGGCGTGGGACCCGACCAGCTGGCCCCGCATCATGAGCGACCGCTCACCGGTCCGCGTATCGACCCGGTAGAGGTCCGCCCGGGCGTGGGCGGTGTCGGCGACGTAGGCGCGGTCGTCGAAGCCCACGGCCCAGCGCCCGTCCGGGGCGATGTCGACGTTCCGCATCGCCGAGTCGGTGAGGGTGACGTACCGTTCGGAAGCGAGGTCGAAGGCCTGCCGGAAGGTGAAGTTGCGGTCCCGCTCGGCACGGATCATCTGGACCGACTGCACGCGCTCGTCCTGGGTGCGCCAAACGTCCACGTCGGCGACCGAGTCGCGGCTCGGCGCCCGTCCGGTGTCGGGCGCGGGCGTCTGCTGGAGGATGCCGAAGAAGACCCGGCTGCCGTCCTCGCTCCACTCGAGGGGGGCCCGCTCGCTGATGACGAATCCGTCCGGGAAGCCGCTGGCGTCCCGGTCCAGGGTGGTCCCGCGGGGCCGGCTGGTGGCGTCCCGGAGGCCCGCGAAGGTGAGGAGCGCGTTGTCGCGCTCGCGCATGTCCTCGACCGGGCGGCCTTTGAGCGCGGCGACGCGGGCTCCGTCGTCGCTCCACTCGATCCGGCCGTAGACCAGCGTGTCGTTGTCGAGGGGGCGGATGCGGCGGCTCGCCAGCTCGAGCAGGAAGAGCCCGTTGCCGTCGCGGGGCTCGGTCTCGGTGGCGTACGCCAGCAGGTCGCCTTGGCGGTTGAACCGGACGTCTCCCACGCTGCCGAGGAAGAGGTCGCTCCCGGTCGCGAGCTCGTGGAGCACGACGTCGACCGCCCCGGCGGTGCCGCCCCCCGGGCCACCCCTCCCGGGTCCCGGGCCGCCTCGTCCTCCGCGCTCCGGTTGCCTGCGGAGCAGCAGGTGGGTGGAGGCGGCGTTGAAGACCCCCGGCTGCATGCGCTGCCAGGAGCGCGTCTCCCCGGTGGCGAGCTCGCGCAGCTCCACCTTCGGGGGCCGAGGACCGGCCGTGGAGTCCGCCGCGGCGGAGTCGGCGGACGCGCCTCCACCCTCCGTGGTGTCGCTGGCGGCGGTGTCGCGCCCCGTCCCACGCTTCGGCGCGGGGACCGAGTCGACCTGGTAGACCAGCCAGCGCGAGTCCCGGGAGAACTCGCCGTCGTGGGCGTTCGGGATCTCGACGTCCCGGTCCGTCTGGAGGTCGTGCAGCACGAGCACGGGCTTCGAGTCGACGCGCAGCGTGTTCGTGTGGCGAAGCGTGTACGCGACCCACCGACCGTCGCCCGAGATGACCGGGTCCTCGATCTCCCTCCAGCGCGAGTAGTCGTCGAGGGTGAGAGGCTTCTTCTGGGCGAGGAGGGGCGGGGCCGCGGCCGCGAGGAGCAGGACGAGCGCGGCCGTACCGCGCGCCGCGAGGCGGGTCACCTTCATGTCGGATCTCCGGAGGGGTGGGCGGATCGGACCACCCGGGAACATACCCGCGGGCCGAGGGGGGCGTCGAGCGGCGGGCCGGGGAGGGTCGGGCTCCTCAGGGATCCTCGAACCTCGTCCCCACGCCGATCCCGAGCCTCGCGAAGTCGCCGGGCCCGAACGCCCGCTCTCCGACCTCCATCCGCTCGACCAGGATTCCCCCGTCCCCCGTTCCGACCCGAGCGCCGTCGGACGAGACGTCGTAGATGCGCCCGGCGGCGTGCGGGGCCCGGTCGTCGACGAAGCGCACCTTCCGCAGGATGATCTCACGTCCGCGCAGGGAGGTGAGAGCGCCGGGGAAGGGGGCGGGCATAGAGCGGACGAGGTTCCAGATCCGGACGCTGCCCGCGTTCCAGTCCACCCTCCGATCCGCTTTCGTGCGTCGCGGGTAGTAGCCGGCCAGCTCCTCGTCCTGCGGAAAGCTGGGCACGCGCCGACGCAACAGCCGGGGGAGCCAGAGGTCCAGGAGCAGGGCGCCTGCCGCCCTGCCCTTCTTCAGGAGCGTGATGAGATCGTCGTCCTCCCGGATCGGGAAGGTGGCGAGGTCGATGAGCGGGCCGGTGTCGATCCCCGCGTCGAGGTAGTGGAGCGTGACGCCGGTCCTCTCCTCATCGTTCAGGAGCGCCGACAGGATGCCGTTGGCGCCGCGGTACCGGGGGAGCACCCCGAAGTGCACGTTCACCGATCCGTGCCGGGGCAGCGACAACCACGCCTCCGGCAGCAACATCGGGTAGGACCAGACGAGGCCGAGGTCCGGGGCCAGGCTCTCCAGGAGGTCCGTCAGCTCGCCGGCCCGCGGCCCGGGCGGTTGTTCGAGCACCCGGTGGCCGCGGCACTCTACGATCGACCGGATCTCCCCGGCCGGCCCACTCCGGCGGCTCGACGGAAACACGACAGCCGCCACCTCCGCCCCCGCCCCGACCGTCGCGTCCAGCGCCGCGAGCAAGAGCTCGTCGTATCCGAAGAGGAGGACGCACCCGGAGGGCGCGGGTCCAGAGCGATCGAGCATCGACATGGACTCCTGCCGAGAGTCGGGCCAGCGCCGCGCCGCGACCCCGGAGGTCGCGAAGGTCGTGGTCCCGCTCTTTCCCGAATTTCCGCTCCTCCCGCACGCGCCGGGGCGGAAGGGCCGACGGGGCGCTCGTGGAGGGCGATGGCCCGGAAGGAAACTACGATGGATCCGGGCGCGCGACGAGGTCGTCCGGCCGACCGGTCGGGTGCC
>JASFUL010000557.1:0-3705 GCA_050050315.1 Gemmatimonadota bacterium | reverse complement strand
GGGCGCGGCGGTGAGTCGCTTCGCGGGGCGCTTCCGGCAGGGCGGCGTCGAAGGGCTCGCGCTCGACGCGGCGTTCCGGTACGAGACGATGGACGCGCGCGTCGACCACCCCGTGGGTCGGCACGTCCTCTCGGTCGGAGGGCGCCTGGAGAGGACGCCGTACCGGTACTTCCTGGAGCCCGGAAGCGACTTCGCCGATCGCCTCGTCCAGCTCGACGTCGAGGGGGTCGCGACTTCCTCGGCGCTCTTCCTGGAGGACCGTTGGCGACCCGTCCCGGCGGTGGAGGCACGGCTGGGCCTGCGGGCGGAGAAGCACGGGGCGTTCGCCTGGCGCTGGCTTCCCCGGGCCGGGCTCGCGGTGGAGCCCTCCGACCGCCTGCGCGTCTCCCTCGCCGGCGGGCGTTACGCCCAGGGGTTCACCAGCCTCCGGAACGAGGAGGCGGGGCTCGCCTCGATCGTCGCCTACGACCTCCTCGTGCCGCCGACGTCCGCGCTCCCGGGCGGCTGGGACGTCACGGTGGGCCTCCAGTGGCACGGAGACGTGTGGAGCGTCCGGACCGACGCGTACTGGAAGCGGCTCGAAGACGTCCCGCTCGCGCCCCGGGAGCCCGACCCCGCGACGGCGCCCATCTACCTCGGGCCGGAGGACTTCGGGGTGGGCGATGGTCGTGTCCGGGGTCTCGAGCTCGGCGTCCGCGGAGGGGTCGGGGGCTGGGACGTGGCGGCGTCGTACCGGCTCCAGAAGGAGGAGCGCCGGGCCGGGGACCTCACCTGGACGCCCAGGAGCGACCGAACCCACCGCCTCACCCTGGCCGGACGCCGACGGTGGGGCGAGGGCTCGGTCAACGTCGCGCTCTCGTGGACCTCGGGGCAGCCCTTCACCCCGGTCTCGGCGCTGGTCCCGGGAGTGGCCGGATACGACGCCGACGGCCGTGCGCTCCCGGAGGACTTCGACCTGCCGCTCCTGGGACCGCACAACTCGGCGCGGCTGCCCGGCTACCTCCGCCTGGACGTGGGGGTCCGGGGGCGGTGGCGCTGGTCGGTGGCCGGTCGGGACATCGAGGTGGAGCCGTACCTGTCGGTGATGAACGTTCTCAACCGGAAGAACGTGCTGTGGGGCGAGTACGCGGGGGGTCGGACCGTGAAGCTCGAGTACGGACCGCAGCTACCGGTGCTCCCCTCCTTCGGCCTGCGGTTCCGCTTCTGATGGCCGGCCGCCCACGTTCGGCCCGTCGGGCCGTCGGCCTCCTGGCGGTGGCCTCCTGCCTGGTCCCCGTCCTCTCCGGGTGCGAGCGCGACCCGGTCCGGGTGGAGCGCGGACGACCCCTGGCGCTCGTGCAGGGCGTCGTCGTGGCCGGCGCCGACAGCGTCTTCGTCCGGGCGTCGCGCATGAAGGTGAGCGGGCGGGAAGGCCCGCTCCCGGGCGCTTCGTTGACCCTCGCGGGCCCAGGCGACAGGGAGACGCCGCTGGAGGAGGTGGGAGGCGGGGCGTGCGGGATGCCGACGGAGGTGACCTGCTACCGGGGACCGCTCCCGGCGTCTCTCGGCACCGGCGACCGGATCGGAGTGATCGGCACCCTGCCGGAGTCGGGAGCGGTGGAAGGAGGCGCTTTGGTCCCCCCCGCTCCCGAGGTCCTCGATTCGGCCGGCCGACGCCTGACGCCCGGCGACACGCTACGGACGGCTCTGCAGCCGCTGCTGTACTACCCGGTCGCGCGGATTCCGCTCGAGGTGCTGTCTCCCGACACCCACCTCCCCAGCCGGAACTACCCTGTGGAGGTGTGGCTGGACCGGGAGGGCACGCTCGCGGAAGGGTGCGTCGCCCGGGTACGATTCCGGATTCCCCCCGGATCGACGGACGGAGTTCCGACGCTCCAGATCGACGAACCGCTTTGCCCCGGCCCCTCCCACGGTGAAGGGTGGTACGCGGCCACCCTGCGACTCCTCTTCCTCCGCTACGACCGGGCCTTCGCCGACTATCTGGAGGCCAACCTCTCCCTCGACCCCCTCCCGGCGGTGATGGGGTCGGTGAACGTGACGGGGGTGCACGGCGCCCTGGGCGCGGCGACCCCGCTCGAGGTGACGGTCCGCATCTTCTCCGGAGCGGGCCCGGCCGGCGCATGACCAGCGGGTCCGATGAGGATCAGGACCTCAGCGTCGGGGGATCCAGAGCCCCCGCATCATCGTTCCCACCTGCCGTGACGTGTTCCCGATGTCGGACAGAGGATCGCCCTCGAGGAGTACGAGATTGGCTTCCTTCCCCACCTCGATCGTCCCGAACCGGTCAAGGGCGCCGAGGTATTCGGCGGCGGCGACCGTCGACGCGCGCAGGGCTGCATAAGGGCTGAGGCCGGCCTCGACGAACAGGCGCAGCTCCTCGTGGATGATCTCCGCGCGGTCGTCGGTACCCGTGAGGAGCCGGGCGTTCGCGTTGAAGAGCGCAACGAGGAGTGTGGCCCGGTTCGATTCGCCGAGGCTACGCAACTCCGGGTCGTTCCATGCATCTTCTGCCAACGGCGAGGTGAGGAAGTTGCTCTTGCGCCAGAGGGTGGGGCAGTTCCAGGCGCCGGCGCTGGCCGTCATGCGGGCCACGTCGGCCAGCTTGTGCTCGTCGATCTCCACCGCGTGGAACAGACGCCTGGGATCCCACTCCCCCCGCAGCTCGGACGCGTCCGACTCGAGGGCCCAGAAGTACCCGTACATGTGCTCGAACGAAGTCTGGCCCAGTTCCAGGGCCATCTCCAACGGGACTTCGTCGGTCAGGTGACCGACCACCGGGATCCCCACCTTCGCCGCCTCGTCGAGCGTCGCGACGTAGATCTCCCGGCTCAGCAAGCTGTAGACCTTCACGTAGTCGTAGCCGGCCGCGGCCTGGTCCCTCACCAGCCTACGTGCTTCCTCGGCATCTGCCGGTACCCGATGCAGGCTGCCCAGTCGGGCCCCCGAGATCGCGGCTCCAGCCGTGGTGAAGTGGGGCCCCGGCAGCCGACCCGTCCTCACCTGCTCCCTTCCCGCAAGGTGACGCTCGTTCCCCATCATATTCCGAACTACGGTGATCCCTTGGGCCAGGTAGTCCTGGGGTCGATTGCCCTCACGGTCGGACACGTGGGCATGCATGTCCGAAAGGCCCGGAATCAGGAATCGGCCGGTGCCGTCGATGACGGTCGCATCCTCGGGCACCGTGATGTCCGCGCTCGGTCCGATGGCGGCGATGGTTCCGTCTCGGACGAGCACGGTCTGCCCCCCGACCACGACCTCTTCCATCATGGGCACCACGGACACATCGACGAATGCGGTCGTCGTTCCGCCGGCACCCACGGGCGTCTGCGCCCTGATTTGGACTGCAACGAACAGCAGCATGATCCACGTGCCGGCCAGCCAGGGGTACCGTCTCATTCTCTCCTCCGCGTTGGGGTTCAACGGGAGCGTAACGCGAACAGGTCTGGCCGATGTCCGGGAAGATCTTCTAGGACCGCCTCCGACGCGTCTGGCCGGGCGTCTCGCCGCGAATCTGCTTGAAAGCGCTGTAGAACGTGGACCGTGACTGGAACCCCGCCTGGTATCCGATCGCGTCGATCGTCAGGTGGTCGAATGCGGGATCGCCACGCAGGCGACACGCCTCCTCGACACGATATCGGTTCAGAAGTGCGGAGAAGTTCGTTCCCAACCGTGCGTTGACCGCCTGCGAAAGGTGCGAGCGTGAGA
>JASFUL010000556.1:0-3706 GCA_050050315.1 Gemmatimonadota bacterium | reverse complement strand
CCGACGCCGCAGAGGGCCTTCACCGGCCCCCGCCGAGCCCGCCCGGCAGCTCGTGACGGTGTCCGTGCTCGGGGTCGTCGCGGTGGTCCTCGTAGTGCTGGCGCAGGAGGTCCTTGCCGTAGTCGTTCCCGTTGGGCGTCCGGACGACCGAGTGGATGTGCTCCCGGGTTGCCGTCCGCCGATCGCCGGGAAGCGCGATGGGGCCCTGGTGGTCGAACTCCACCAGGATGACGGGACTGTGGATGCGGTAGTAGAAGACGGCCTCCGGTCCGACGTCCCCGATCCAGTAGAACCAGGTGTCGTCGAGGTGCGCGGCGACCTCTTCCATGCGCACACGGGCGTGGCCCTCGTCCATCACGCCCACGTACTCGCCGACGACGTCCAGGAGCCTCCGCCGCTGCTCGGCCGTCATCTCGGAGGCTCGCAGCCCCTCGTAGGGGAGCACGAGATTGTCGCGCCCCGCCTGGGCCTGGGCGTTCCCCCTCCCCTTCTCCACGTCCGCGCGGGCCACTTCCCGCTGCTCGACGCTGAGCGACTGCATGAAGGCGAGCCCCAGGTCCTGCTCGTCCTGGAGGACCGTCGTGCCCCGCCAGCGGCCGCTCCGCGCCGTCACCGGCTCGGAGCCCATGAAGGTGGGCGTCATGACCACCTGGTCCCCCAGGACGAAGTAGTTGATGACGAGATGGTGCCCGTCCAGCTGCCACCCCCACGGCTCGGAGAGGGAGGGCTCCCCCATCACCGTGATCCAGTACTTGCCCTCACCGTACTCGTCCGCCCGCTCGGGGAGGAGCTCGGCCAGGTGCCCGTTCAGGTGCATGATGTCGAACGACTCATCGAGACCCTCGGCGCTCAGCGAGGCCGCCAGGAGGCCGGTGGCCAGCTCGCGCTGGCGCGCAGTCATCGCTTCGAAGGACACCCCCTGCCGCTCGGCGCGGTGGACGTTGTACCACATACGCCACTCCGGGTCGTCGGCCGGGAAGGCGGTGGCGGCGCGTTGCTCGTCGGTGAGCCCCGCCAGAAAGGTCTCGGCGGCGAACTTCACCGGCGCGGTCGACACCCCGGTGGCCCGGATCGAGAAGAGGCCGGACTCGACCTCGCCATCGGTGGTTACGCCCACGAAGGGCTCCTGGAAGTGGTGGAAGGCGGGAGCCCAGCCGTTCACCAGGACGACGAGCCCAGCCAGGAGCACGGCCGAGGCGAACCCCCGACGAGCGTGGTGAGCACCTCTTCTGGGTCGAGCCTCTCGAGCCTGCATGGACGTCGTCTCCATGGAGAAGCCGTGTGAGAGGGGGTTGCGCACCCGGGACCACGGCGACTCGCGGGTGGCGGGGTGGAAGGAAGAGAGAAGCTGGCTCCCGGGCCCCGGCGCCCGCAAGCGCTTCGCCCGCAAGTCGGTCGTCGACGGGCCTGCCCTTCCCGGACCGACTCCCCGCCCGTCGCCCTGGCTTGCCTTCTGTACGAAATCGCATGAAATTATATGTACTGTCCGATTTCGCACTCGACACCGAACAGAGCCATGACGGGAACCGCCCTCCCCTCCCCGGAGATTTCCGCCGAGGAGCAGGCGGAAGCCGGCTTCCGCGCATTCGTGCGCATCGCGGCGGCGTGGGGCCTCACGGTGGACGAGCAGCTCGTCCTGCTCGGCGCGCCGGCGCGTTCGACCTACTACAAGTGGAAGCGGGACGGCGCGTCCACGATGTCCCGGGACACGCTGGAGCGAGTCTCCTACGTCCTGGGGATCTGGAAGGCGCTCGCGATCCTCTTCCCCGATCCGGCCCGGGCCGACGCGTGGCTCACGCGGCCCAACACGGCTCCCACCTTCGGAGGCCGTCCCGCGCTCGAGCGGATGCTCTCGGGCCAGGTCTCCGACCTCTTCGTCGTCCGCCAGTACCTGGGCGCGCAGCTCGGCGGCTGGCCGTGAGCCGAGAGATGGACCTGGTGGAGGGACGGGTCGATCCGCCCGTCCACCGGGTCCGGTGGCGCGCCGCCGTCCGCATCATCCCCAGCCGCTACCCGCCGGTCGACCTCTTCGAGCGGGTGGCCGAGCCCGAGGACTTCGACGCGATCTACGCCCTGGAGTCGCGCACCAATCCGCGGTTGCGGGACGAGATCGGGGAGATCGAGCTGGTGCCACCCGGAGAGCGGGTCCTGGGCCCCGGGGCCAGCTACATCATGGCGCCCTTCACCCACCTGGGCCCGGAGGGGGGCCGGTTCAACGACGCCACCTACGGCGCCTTCTACGCGGCCCGCGAACGGGCCACCGCCGTGGCCGAGACCCGGTGGCACCGGGGGCGCTTCCTGCAACGCACCGCCGAGCCCCCCACGGAGATCGAGATGCGGGTGCTAGAGACCCGTCTGGACGCGCGGCTCCACGACCTCCGCGGCGAGCGCCGGGCCCTCCCCGGGATCCACGACCCCGGGAGCTACTCGCTGTCCCAGCGGCTGGGACGGCGTCTCCGCGAGAATGGCTCCTGGGGCATCACCTGGGACTCGGTCCGCCGCGAAGGGGGCCACTGCGTGGGGGTCTTCCGTCCCCGGGCCCTGGCCGACTGCCGGCAGGCCGAGCACCTCGTCTACGTCTGGGACGGCCAGCGCATCTCCGAAGTCTACGAGAAGCGGCTGTACAGGCCGTGAGCCTTCGGCCACGTGGCCGAGGTCGACGACACGGGAGGCGCCACAGGTGTCCTCAGCCCCCCGCCCCCAGGCTGATCCGCTCCCCCGCGTTCCAGTCCACCATCAGCCGCGGCAGCCCCTCGAGGAGCTCGTTGAGCTCCCGCACCGGGCCGTCGAGGATCTCCTGCAGCTCGCTCGCCTTCGCCGCGGCCTCGGACTCGACGTCCCCCAGCGCCTCCAGCTGACCTTCCGTCGGCCGGGCCTGGGCCTGGCCGATGGCACGGCCGAGCCGGCTGGCCTCCTCGGAGAGCCTCGGGTATTGCCGGTAGCCCATGTCGGGCGGGGGGCGACGCAGGTCGTTCTCGAGGGATTCGAAGCTCCGGCGCGCCTCCGCCGACAGCTCGAGGATCCTGGCGGACGCCTCGACGTCCTGGCCCCGGACGACCTCCACCAGCTCCCCGACCTGACCGTCCAGGTCGGCCAACACGCCGATCATCCGGTTCAGACGCGACTCGAGGTCCCGGGCCCTCAGCGCCGCCTCGGTCCGGGCCACGTAGTCGGCCTGGCTGGCTTCGACGGCCGGGTCGCCGCGGACGCGGAAGTCGGTGGAGAGCTCCTCGTCGCCGACCCGGAGGGTGGCCGTGTACACCCCGGGCGAGGCGGGCGGGCCCGACGGCCCCCCGAAGAAGCCACCGCCCCCTCCCCGCCCCTCCCCCGGGACCGGCTCGGGGCCCTCCCAGGTCAGGTCCCAGACCACCCGGTTCACGCCGGGCTCGGCGTCGGGATCCTCGAGCTCGCGCACCAGACGACCGCTCGAGTCGGTGATGCGAACCACGACCTGGCTCCGTTCGGAGGCGGCGTCCTGCGCCCCCCTGATGCCCGGGGCGCTGCCGTCGACACCGTCGGAGCCGTTCCCCCGTGGCTCGGCCCCCTCGTCCATCCCCGCCCCGTCCTCGGCCATCGCGGCCGGCGCATCGGCCAGCCAGTAGTTGATGTACGCCCCCTCCTCGGGGTTCTGCCCGACGTAGACGCTCTGTGCGAGGTTCGTGTCGCGGTCCCAGGACTCCCAGTCGGTGGCGTCGCGGACGGCGAA